>DATHTC010000463.1:0-5597 GCA_035463735.1 Gaiellaceae bacterium
TGGCGCGCCGCATCGCCCGGGAGCGCGGCGTCGACCTCGCGCAGGTGCGCGGCACTGGCCCCGAGGGCCGGATCGTCGCGGAGGACGTCGAGCGGGCGGAGGCGCAGCCGGCGCCGGCGGCGCCGGTAGCCGCGGCGCCCCCGCCGGGCGAGGTCGAGGTGGTGCCGCTCACGTCCGTTCGCAAGACGATCGCGCGCCGTATGGCGGAGGCCTGGGAGGCACCCGTCTTCCAGATCTCGATGTCGGCCGACATGACGCGGGCGAACGAGCTTCGCGCGCAGCTCGTCGAGCGCCTCCGCGACGGCGAGGCGAAGCCGACGGTGTCGGACGTCCTGACGAAGGTCGCCGCCGCCGCGCTGATGCGCCACCGCGAGCTCAACGCGACCTTCCACGGCGACGCCGTCCACCTCCACCCGAGCGCGAACGTCGGGATCGCGGTCGCGACCGACCGCGGCCTCGTCGTCCCGGTGACGCCGGGCGCCGAGCGGCTGACCATCGCGGAGATCGCGGCGGCCCGCATCGACGTCGTCGGGCGCGCCCGCGGCGGCAAGCTCCGCCAGGAGGACCTCGACGGCGGCACGTTCACGATCTCGAACCTCGGCATGTACGGCGTCGAGCAGTTCGTCGCCGTCCTCAACCCGCCGCAGGTCGCGATCCTCGCGGTCGGCGCCGCGGAGGAGAAGCCGGTCGTCCGCGACGGGGAGCTCCTGATCGTGCCGCTGATGACGATGACCCTCACCTGCGACCACCGCGCCGTCGACGGTGCCATCGCCTCCGAGTTCCTCGCCACGGTCAAGGCGTACCTCGAAGAGCCGGCGCTGGCGCTGTGACGCCGGCCGTCTGGTACCGCGTCCGCGACCTCGATTCCGGCCGCGCGTTCTACCGCGAGCGCCTCGGGTTCGAGGAGGTCTCGTACGACGCGCAGGAGCGGTGGTCGGTGCTCCGGCGCGGCGCGATGGAGATCGGCCTCGCGCAGGGAGAGCCCGAGGACGGCGGCGTCGCGCACGTCGACGTCGACGACCTGAAGGCCGAGGCCGACAGGCTGCGCTCGGAGGGCGTGGAGGTCGGCGTCGTCGTCGAGCTCCACGGCGCGATGCGCCTCCTCGACGTCTTCGACCCGGACGGCAACAGAGTCCAGCTCGCGCAGGAAATCTGAGCGTGGGGGAACCCATGGTTCCCCCACGAGCCCCCTCCTTCACCGGGTCGCGTTGGCGGGGCGTCGCCTTGGCCTCTCGCGCGCATGAAGCGCGCTTCGGCCTCCATGGCCGGGTCTCGTAGGCGGGCCTGAGGGCACGTCCTCGATGGCCTCCGCGCGCGCCGCTTCGCGGCGGGGCGCTCCGGCCCTGTCGCCTTGTCAGCGAGGCGGACGTGGTTTGACGGGCGGGATGCGACCGCTTCACGGGCTGCGATCCCGCGCGTCCGATCTTGGGGGAACCTCGCGGTTCCCCCTTGCCCCGTCCCTGCATCGGGTCGCTGCCTAGACTCCCGCTAGTGATACGGCGCGCCGGGCCGCAGGACGTTCGCTTCCTCCGCGACATGCTCCACCACGCGTTCTACTGGCGTGAGGCGTCGCCGTCGGAGGACGAGCCGACGTACCGCTACGTCTACAACTGGTGCCGCCCGGGGGACGCCGGCGTGATCGCGCTCGACGACGGGTTCCCGGTCGGCGCCGCGTGGTACCGCCTGTTCACCGACGACCAGCAGGGCTACGGGTTCGTCGACGAGCGCACGCCCGAGCTCGCGATCGCCGTCGTCCCCAGCCGGCGCGGGCGCGGGTTCGGCGAGGAGCTGCTGACCGGGCTGTTCGCACGGGCCCGCGAGGACGGGCACGCGGCGCTCACGCTCGCCGTCGACCGGGGCAACCCCGCGATCCGCCTGTACGAGCGCTTCGGCTTTCGCGAGGTGCGCGCCGAAGGCGAGACCGTGGTCATGAGGGCGGAGCTAGCATCGCCCTCCGACACCGACTGAGGAGAGACGATGGAATGCGACGTCGCCGTCCTGGGAGGCGGCCCCGGCGGGTACACCGCCGCGATCCGCGCCGCGCAGCTGGGCGCGAAGGTGGCCTGCATCGAGAAGGAGCCCGAGCTCGGCGGCACGTGCCTGCGCGTCGGCTGCATCCCGACCAAAGCGTGGGTGCAGACGGCGTTCGCGCTCAAGGAGGCACAGGAGAGCTTCCCGAGGTTCGGCGTGAGGACCTCCGAGCCGCAGCTCGACTTCGGCACGGCGAACGAGTGGAAGTCCGCCGTCGTGGCGCAGATGACCGGCGGCGTGGCCCAGCTGTTCAAGGCCAACGGGGTCGAGTGGGTGAAGGGCGTCGGGCGCTTCCGCGACGCGAACACGATCGCGGTCGAGGGCGGCGAGGACGTCTCGTTCAAGCAGGCGATCGTCGCGACCGGCTCGTACCCGCTCCGCCCGCCGATCGACGGCCTCGACTCGCCGCGTTGCGTCGACTCCACCGGGCTGCTGGCGCAGACGGAGGTGCCGCGGCGCCTCGTCGTCCTCGGCGGTGGGATCATCGGCGTCGAGTTCGCGTCGATCTTCGCCCGCTTCGGGACCGAGGTGACCGTGATCGAGATGCTCCCGCGCCTGATCCCCGCGGAAGACGAGGACGCGGCGAAGGAGCTCGCGAAGCAGTTCGGCAAGCGCGGCCTCCGGATCGAGCTCGGGAAGCAGTGCTCTCGCGTCGAGGACACCGGCTCCGGGCTCGTGGTCCACTTCGGCGAGGGGGAGACGGTCGAGGCCGACCTGATGCTCGTCGCCGTCGGCCGCGGGCCCCTCGTGGAAGGCCTCGGGCTGGAGGAGATCGGCGTCGAGCTCGACCCGAAGAAGGGCATCGCCGCCGACGAGCGCCGGCGGACGACCGTGCCGCACGTGTACGCGGTCGGCGACTGCGCCGGGTATTGGCAGCTTGCGCACACCGCGTTTCGCGAGGGCGAGGTCGCGGCGGAGAATGCCTGCGGCCACGACGCCGCCGTGAACAACCGCGCCGTGCCGCGCCCGATCTACACCGACCCCGAGGTCGCGGGCGTCGGCCTGACGGAGGCGGAAGCGCGCGAGCAGTACGGGGACGACGTCGCCGTCGGCCGCTTCCCGTGGATCGCCAACGGGCGCGCGGTGATGCAGAACGAGACGGTGGGCTGGGTGAAGTCCATCCACGAGACGCGGTACGGCGAGCTGCTCGGACTCGTGATGGTGGGCCCGCACGTGACCGACCTCGTCGAGGCCGGCGTGGTCGCCATCGACGCGGAGGCGACGGTCGAGACGGTCGCGGACGGGATGACCGCGCACCCGACCCTCTCCGAGGCGATCAAGGAGGCGGGGCTCGTCGCGCTCGGCCGTCCGATCCACGTCGCCACGCGGAGGCGAGCCGCCGCGGCGACCTAGAGGCCTGATGTGAAATGGGCGTGCCGGCGGGGAGGGCATGCACCAAGCAGCGTGGTCGACGCGGACGGCGGCAAGGCTGGTTTGCCTTGGTGCCGGCTGCGGCGGGCGCGCTGCGCCGCGTGCAGGCCCCAGCCGCGGGTGCGCTCGATTTCACATCAGGCCTCTACGCGACAGGCACTACGCGGCCTCGAGGATCGCCGGCTCGCGCGCGACGGTGACGCGCCGCAGGCTGCGGACCTCCGGCACGAGCAGCACGAGCAGGTTCGCGGCGACGACGACGGCGGCGCAGAGCGCGAACGTCGCCCCGACGCCGAGCGCGGCGGCGAGCGGCCCGGCGAGGACGTATCCGAGCGGCATGCAGACGAAGGAGATCAGCCAGTCGTACGCGGTCACGCGAGAGAGCGCTTCGCGGGGAACGTGCTCCTGCACGGTCGTGTCCCAGAGCGCGTTCGCGAGCGAGATCGCGCCCCACGACGCGGCGGCCGCGACCGCGATCGCGGCCACCGGCAGCGGCGGCACGAACACGAGCATGTACGCCCCCACCAGCGTGATCACGGGGAAGCTGACGAGCAACGGCCGCTGCGGCCGGACGCGCAGCGCGAGCGTGCTGCCGACCGTGGCGCCGATCGCGCCGCCCGTGAGGATGACGCCCCACGCGGCCGCCCCGCCGAGCTCGGCCTTCGCCACCGTCGGGCCGAGCACGAACGCGGCGGCCATCGCCGTGTTCCCGACGCAGAAGACGAGGAAGCCGGACCACAGCCACCGGCGCTCGCGGACGACGCGGAACCCGGCGACGAGCTCGGAGACGAAGCTTCGGCCGTGCCGCCTCACCGCGCCGGTCCGTGGCATCGCCGCGAGGAACGCGACGCTCGCGAGGTAGCTCGCGGCGTCGGCGGCGAGCACCCAGCCGGGGCCGATCGTCGCGACCGCCACGCCCGACAGCAGCGGCCCGAACACCTCGGCGGCGTTGCGCGACACGCCGATGAGCGCGTTGGCGTCCTGGAGCCGGGCGGGAGTGATCGTCTCCGGCACGAGCCCGCTCGACGCGGGACCGAAGAACGCGGAGCCGGCGCCGACGAGCGCGGAGGTCGCCGCGAGGTGCCAGATCTCGGCGGAGCCCGTCACGAGCAGGACGGCCGCGACCGCCTGCCCGCCGCCCCGCACGACGTCGGCGGCGATCATCACCGCGCGCCGCGGGAGCCGGTCCGCCCACACCCCGCCCGCGAGCGTCAGCAACGCGCGCGGGAGCATGTAGCAGGCCATCACGAACCCGAGGTCGCGCGCGTCCCCCTGGTCGAGCACCGCGAACGCGAGCGCGACCGGGACGAGGGCGTCCCCGACCGCCGACAGCGTCTGGCCGAGCCAGAGCAGCCGGAACGGGCGCTCGTCCAGAGCGCCCAGCGCGGTCCTCACCCTCACCCGCCGGACGCTATCGCGCCCGGCCCGTCCCTGCCAAGCGACAACAGGCCGAAGCACGGCGCAGGTTTCCGGCCGGGCTGGCATCGTGAGGGCATGACGCCCATCCTGGGCCAGCGCCAGCGTGCCGAGCGCACGGAGCGTGCGTTCGAGCGGCTGTACCGCCGCCACGTGGGCGACGTCTACCGCTACAGCCTGGGGCTCCTCCGGAACCCTGCCGACGCCGAAGACGTCACGCAGACGACGTTCCTCAACGCGTACCGCGCCTACCGCCGGGGCGAGCGGCCGGAGAGCCCGCGCGCGTGGCTGACCGCGATCGCGCTCAACGTCTGCCGCCAGCGCTTCCGCACCGAGAGCCGCCGCGTCGACGAGGTCGCGCTCGAGGAGTCGGGGGTCGAGCGCGCCCTGCCCGATCCGGAGACGCCCACGCCCGAGGAGCTCCGGCGCGCGCTCGCGCACCTCGCGTTCAACCAGCGGGCCGCGCTCGTGATGCGGGAGCTCGAGGGACGCTCGTACGCCGAGATCGCGGAGCTGCTGGGCCTCACGAACTCCGCCGTGGAGACGCTGCTCTTCCGCGCGCGGCGGGCGCTGCGCGAGCAGCTCGACGGCGCGCTCACCTGCCGCGAGGCGGAGCTCGCGATCTCGCGGCAGCTCGACCGGCGCCTCTCCCGCGGCGAGCGCGGTGCACTGCGCGCGCACCTTCGCTCCTGCGGCGAGTGCGCGACCCTCGCGCGGAAGCAGCGGGCGCACCGGTCGGCGCTCCGCTCGCTCGCGCTCGTTCCGCTCCCGTCGTCGCT
>DATHTC010000464.1:0-2441 GCA_035463735.1 Gaiellaceae bacterium
ATCATGCACGGCGCGCTCGCCGACGGCGCCGACCTCGCGGGCTTGGCCGTCCGCGCTGAGGCGCTGTGCGAGAAGCGTCCGCTGTACCCGGGCTTCCGCGGCTACGCGAGCTACGTCGCATGACCGAGGCGCTGCGAACCGCGCGGCGGGTCACGCACGTCACGCACCCGCTCGTCCAGCACAAGCTCTCGTACCTCCGCGACCGCTCGACCCCCACCGTTCACTTCCGCAAGCTCGTGCAGGAGCTGACGCTGCTGCTCACGTACGAGGCGACGAAGGACTTCCCCACGGAGCCGGTCGAGATCGAGACGCCGCTCGAGCGCATGCAGGCGGCCCGCATCTCCGGCAAGAAGGTCGCCGTGTGCCCGGTGCTGCGCGCGGGCGTGGGGATGCTCGACGGCGTCCTCTCGCTGATCTCGTCGGCCCGCGTCGGCTTCATCGGCCTCTACCGCGACGAGGAGACGCTCGAGGCGGTCGAGTACTACGTGAAGCTCCCGGAGGACCTGACGGAGCGCGACGCGATCGTGCTCGACCCGATGCTCGCCACCGGCAACTCGAGCGTCGCCGCGATCGACGAGGTGAAGAAGGCGGGCGCGCGGACGGTGACGCTCGTCTGCCTCGTCGCCGCGCCGCCGGGGATCGAGCGCGTCCACGAGGAGCACCCCGACGTGCACGTGGTCTGCGCCGCCATCGACCGCGGGTTGAACGAGCGGGGGTTCATCGTCCCCGGGCTCGGCGACGCGGGAGACCGGCTCTACGGCACGAAGTAGCGCCCGTGTGGGAGGAGCTCCGCGCCACGCCGGAAGTCGTCTACGGCTTCGCGCTCGCGCTCGTGCTCGTGCTCCTGCTCACGCCCGCCGCCGGCGGGATGGCGCGGCTGCTCGGCGCGGTCGACACGCCCGAGCGGCGGCGGCTGAACCGGCTGCCCGTCCCGCGCCTCGGCGGGCTCGCGCTCTTCCTCGGGATCCTCGTCCCGTCGCTCGCGTTCCTGCCCATGAGCGACGAGACGCGGGGGCTGCTGCTCGGCGCCTCCGTGGCGACGGCGGTGGGCGCGCTCGACGACGCGCGCGGCCTGCTCTGGTGGCAGAAGCTCGGTGGGCAGGTGGTCGCGGCCGTGATCCCCGTCGGGTTCGGGATCTGGGTCGACCGGTTCACGTTCCCGTTCCTCGGCATCCACGAGCTGCCGGCGTGGGTGGGGATGCCGGCGACCGTGCTCTGGATCGTGCTGCTGATGAACATGGTCAACTTCCTCGACGGGATGGACGGCCTCGCGGCGGGTGTGTGTGCGATCGCCGGCTCGACGTTCGCGATCATCGCGCTCTCGCTGGGGAAGCCCGACGCGGCCGTCGTGGCCGCGATCGTCGCGGGCGCGTGCTTCGGCTTCCTTCGCCACAACTTCTACCCCGCGCGGATCTTCATGGGCGACTCGGGTGCGCTCCTGCTCGGGTTCGTGCTCGCCACGGTGGCGGTGCAGGGGCTGCTGAAGACGGCCGCGACGGTGGCCCTGTTCTTCCCGCTGTTCGTGCTCGCCGTGCCGATCCTCGACACGACGTTCGTCGTGCTGCGCCGGCTCAAGCACGGCGAGAGGGTGTACGGCGCCGACCAGGCGCACCTGCACCACCGCTTCCTGCGGCGCGGCTTCTCGCAGCGGCGCGCGACCCTGACGATGTATGCGTGGTGCCTCACGCTCGCCGCGGCCGCGCTCGCGACGCGGTTCGTTCCCTTCCGCGAGGGCGGCGAGTGGCACCTGGGGCCGACGCTGCTCGCGGCGGCGATCGGCCTCGTCGCCGTCGGCTTCTCGATCTACGTCGTCTACCTGCTCGAGATCGTGAAGCTCGCGAACCCCTACCTGCGCCGGCGCTCAGAGGAGCTGCGGAAGGCGAGTTAGTGGCTCAGAGCCACGAGCGCCTCCCCTCTGCGTCGAGGAGGAACCGCTCCAGCACCTCGTTGAATCCCGGCGCACGCTGGGCGGCGTGGCCGGCGCCCGGGAGCACGGCCCGCTCGGCCCGGAGCTCCCGTTCGAGCACGTCGCAGACGGCGTCGAAGGCGGGGTCGTGGCCACCGGAGACGACGAGCGTCGGGAACCCCGCCTCCCGCAGGGCGGCGAGCGGGATCTCCGCCTCCTGCGAGCCGCGCTCGACGATCAGCATCTCCGCCCCGCGCAGCAGCGCGGGCGGCAGCGGGTCCGGCAGCGGCACCGACGAGCCGACCGCGGCCAGGAAGCCGGCGAGGAACGCGCGCGGCTCGCGCGGCGACTCCCGCCAGTGCCGCTCCGCGAGCTCGACGAACGCGTCCGCCGCCGCGTGCCCGCGCGCGCCGGCGAAGGCCGGCGGCTCGATCACCGTCAGCGAGCGCACCGCGTCTGGACGGCGTGCCGCTGCGAGGAGCGAGATCACGCCGCCGTAGGAATGCCCGACGAGGTGAGCGCCGGCCTCGAGCTG
>DATHTC010000465.1:0-2586 GCA_035463735.1 Gaiellaceae bacterium
CCGGTGCGCCTGGCGAGCTCGCCGTAGAGCGCGGCGAGCTGCGGCCAGTCCTGCGGGTCCTCGAGGTGGAGGGACGCGATCGCCGCCTGGACGACGTACGGGCCGCGCCCGCCGAGCGCGAGCGCCCGGTCGAGCACGGCCTGCCCCTCCGCGATCCGACCGCGGTCCCACCGCGTGCGGTCCTGGTCGGCGAGGAGCACCAGCTCGCCCTCGGCGAAGCGCGCGTCGCGCCGCGCATCGTTGAGGACCATCAGCGCCAGCAGGCCGTGCGCCTCGGGCTCGTCCGGCATCAGCTCGACGAGCGCGCGGCCGAGCCGCAGAGCCTCGGCGGCGAGCTCGTGACGGCCGCCGTAGCCCTCGTTGAAGATCAGGTAGACGACTGCGAGCACCGCCGCGAGCCGGTCCGGGAGCAGGTGCGCCGGGGGCACGCGGAACGGGATCCCGGCCGCCCCGATCTTCCGTTTCGCGCGGACGAGCCGCCTGGCCATCGTCGCCTCGGGGACGAGGAAGGCGCGGGCGATCTCCTCCGTCGTCAGCCCGCCGAGCGTCCGCAGCGTGAGCGCGACCTGGGCGTCCAGCGCGAGCGCGGGGTGACAGCACGTGAACAGGAGCTCGAGCCGCTCGTCCCGGATCGCCGTCTCGTCCAGGGAGTCCACCTCGTCCTCCGTCGTCGTCGGGGCGTCGAGCAGGCGTGTCTTCGCGGCGAGCGTGCGGTCGCGGCGGATGCGGTCGATCGCGCGGTTGCGCGCCGTCGTCACCAGCCACGCGCGTGGGCTCGCCGGTGCCCCCTCGCGGGGCCAGCGCTCTGCGGCGGCCGTGAAGGCCTCCTGGGCGGCTTCCTCGGCGAGGTCGAAGTCGCCGAGGAAGCCGATCAGGCTGGCGAGGACGCGCGCCCACTCGTCGCGGAAGACCTGCTCGAGGATTGCTAGGACTCCACGAGCGGCCGCACCTCGACCGCGCCGCCCATCCGCGCCGCCGGGACGCGGGAGGCGAGCTCGATCGCCGCGTCGAGGTCGTCCGCCTCGAGCAGGAAGTAGCCGCCGAGCGCCTCCTTGACGGCGACGAACGGCCCGTCGGTGGTGAGGGTCCGCCCGTCCTGCACCCGGACGGTGGTGGCGGTCTCGGGCGACTGCATCTGGACGCCGGGCGTGACGCCGGGCGTCTCGTTGATCGCCCGGTAGGCGCCATAGACGGCGTACTGCTCCTTTTCGGACAGCCGCGCCCACTCCTCCGGCGTGTACGGCGTCGGGGCGTCGCCCTGGTGGATCAGCAGGATGTACTTCATCGCTCCTCCTTGGGGAGATGATCGCCTCAGAGACGAACGGCGTGCGCGGGAAAGGACACCCCGGACGGGGAGTTGTGCTGCCGCGGCGCCGCTCGGTAGAACTCCGCCGACCTGGCGAGGGCGAGGGGACGGACGGGCCGCTGCGGCGCTATGGCCCGCCTGCTCAGGCCGTCGCCGCAAACCGAGGAAGGGGAGGGGCATGAAGAAGGTCGCTGCCGTGGCGGCATCGATGACGGCCGCGCTCGCGCTGAGCGCGCCCGCGTACGCGCACTTCTGCTTCAAGACGGGCTGGAGCGACGCGGCACTGGCGCACGCGGCGGGCTCGCAGGCGTGGCTGACGGCAGACGAGTGGAACGAGTTCATCGACTTCGCCGTGGGCGAGGGCGAGATCTGCGAGGCGGGGGCGGACGTCCTCCGCGGCCAGATCGCGTCGAACCCCGCGGACACGCTGTACATGGGCCCCGGCCTGCTCGCCGGCGGCACGCTGAAGAACGGCAAGGGCAACACGCCGGATCACGTCGGCTACCTCGACTTCGAGGCGGCCTTCGGCGCCTGCGCCGCGTAGGTCAGGGCTGTTCACCGGGCGGGGAGCGGCCCTGCGCCGCTTTCCGCCCCTGCTCACGCGGCGGGCGCTCGGGAGCGCGGCGCGTCAGGCGACCGGAGGAACCGACGAGGTGCGGGTGCATGCGGATCGCCGCCAGGAGCCCCACCATCCTGAGCAGGCCCCCCAGACCCCCACCCCGAGGAACACGTGGCGGATCGTCCACCATCCCCAGGAGTAGCCGCCGCGGCGCAGGGGCAGATCGAGCCCGTGCCGGCGATTCGCGAGCCCGCGGTGCCCGCTCCCGTCGCTGCGGCGGCCGAGCAGCTGTTCGCCGCCCTCTCGGCCGCCCGCGGCCGTCGCATCTTCCACCCGCAGGGGATCGCGTTCGGCGGCAGCCTGTCCGCGGAGGTCGACGTCGAGAGCGTGCCGTTGCTGGCTCGGGGCGCGACGCATCCGGTGGTGATCCGCTTCTCCCGCGCCCTCGGCACGCGGCGCGGCCAGCCCGACTTCCTCGGCCTGGCGCTGCGCGTGCGCGACGACCAGGACGTCCTGCTGGCCTCGTCGTCGCCGCGACGGCTGCTGCGATTGCTGCCGCTCCCCGCGCGCACGTTCGCGGGCACGACGTTCTCGAGCCTGCTCCCCTTCGACGCCGGCGGGCGGGCGGTCCTCGTCGGGGCGCAGGTCGAGCACGAGCGCACGGAGGACGACGACCAGCTCGTCGAGCTCGGGCGGGCCGCCGCGCTCGCGCCCGTCCGCG
>DATHTC010000466.1:0-2280 GCA_035463735.1 Gaiellaceae bacterium
GAACTTCCCGGTCTCGGGCGAGCCGATTCCGGCGCCCGTCGCCAGGTGGCTCGGCCGCATCAAGGCGGCCGCCGCGCGCGTGAACGCCGAGCTCGGGCTGCTCGACCCCGACATGGCGGAGCGGATCGCCGCGGCGGCCGACCGCGTCGCGAGCGGCGAGCTCGACGACCAGTTCCCGATCGACGTGTTCCAGACCGGCTCGGGGACGTCGTCGAACATGAACGCGAACGAGGTCATCGCCGCGCTCGCGGGCGAGGACGTGCACCCGAACGACCACGTCAACATGGGCCAGAGCTCGAACGACGTCTTCCCGTCCGCGGTGCACCTCGCGGCGCTCGGCGAGCTCTCCGAGAGGCTCCTCCCCGCGCTCGACCGTCTCGCGACGTCGCTCGAGGCGAAGGCGCGGGAGTTCGACGACGTCGTCAAGTCGGGACGGACGCACCTGATGGACGCGGTCCCCGTCACGCTCGGCCAGGAGTTCGCCGGCTATGCCGCGCAGGTCCGTCAGGGCCGTGCGCGCGTGCGGGACGCGATGCCGCGGCTCGCCCAGCTCCCGCTCGGCGGCACCGCCGTCGGCACGGGGCTGAACACCCACCGGGACTTCGCCGCGAAGGTCCGCGAGCGCCTGGCCGCCGAGACGCGGCTCGACATCCGCCCGCCGGCCGACCCGTTCGAGGCGCAGGCCGCGCGTGACGGGCTCGTGGAGGCGTCTGGCGCGCTGAAGGTCGTCGCCGTCTCGCTGACGAAGATCGCGAACGACATCCGCTGGATGGGCTCCGGGCCGCGCGCGGGGCTTGCCGAGATCTTCCTCCCCGAGCTCCAGAAGGGGAGCTCGATCATGCCGGGGAAGGTCAATCCGGTGATCCCGGAGGTCGTGACGCAGGTGTCCGCGCAGGTGATCGGGAACGACGCCGCGATCACGATCGGCGGCATGCAGGGCCACTTCGAGCTGAACGTCTTCATCCCGATGATGGCGCGCAACCTCCTCGGCTCGATCGAGCTGCTCTCGTCGGCGGCGACGCTGTTCGCGGA
Source organism: Gaiellaceae bacterium (assembly GCA_035463735.1). Taxonomy (GTDB): domain Bacteria; phylum Actinomycetota; class Thermoleophilia; order Gaiellales; family Gaiellaceae; genus DATHTC01. Next base: position 1,033 of record DATHTC010000466.1, read on the forward strand.
GAAGTGCGTTGACGGGATCGAGGCGAATCGGGAGCAGAACGAGCGCTACGCGGAGCTGACGCTGTCGGCGGCGACGGCTCTCAACCCGTACATCGGGTACGACCGCGCCGCCGAGATCGTGAAGGACGCGGCGGCCTCGGGCCGCTCGCTGCGCGACGTCGCGCGCGAGGCGGGCGTGGCGGACGAGACGCTCGACAAGGCGCTCGACTACCGCGCGATGGCGAAGCCTCACGCCGCGTCGTAGCTCACGGCCGGGCGGAGCGGCACACCCGGCGGAGCGTCGCGCGGCTCCCGCGCGCGCCCGTCGCGCGCACGACGAGCGTGCCACGGCAGGGCTCGACCGCGAGCAGGCCGAAGCGCACGGTGAAGCTCCCGCGGCGCGTCGCCCGCGTGCGCCGGACCGTCGTGCGGCCGTTCCTCGTGAGCGCCACCGCGACACGCTCGAGCCCGGCGAAGCCGGTCCCGCGGACGGTGGCGGGGGCGGTGTCCACGAGGCGGAGGGACGGCGCCCGGGCCGCCGCCGCCTGGGCGGCCGGCGCAGCGAGCGCGGCGACGAGCAGGGCGAGCGCGGCCACGGGACGCACCACCCCAGTCTGCCGTGCGGAGCCTGGCCGCTGGAGAGGATCCACGATAGATTTCCGTCTCTTGGAACCGACGCAGCCGACACGCGTCGGCTGTGCGACGACGACAAGGGGGAGAGACCGTGAGCCGAAGGGCTTTGTGGTACCTCGTCGCTCTCGCGGGCCTGGCGTGTCTGGCGTTGCCGGCGTCCGGCTTCGCGGAGCGACCGACACGCGGCGCATTTGGCACCGCGAACGACACGATCCACGTCGACCCGGTGGTGACCGAAGGGACGCTGCCGCTCTCGACGAAGGCGCCGGCGGGAGTGACGGAGCGGTCGTTCAGCGGCCGCCTGCGCACGTTCAGCCACGGCGACCCGCAGGTCGGGGAGTCGTACGTCTGGCTCGGGCTCGACGATTTCCTCGGCCAGTACGTGCTGAAGTTCTTCACCCTGCGCGCCATCGGCGAGCACGGCGAGGTCTGGGTCGCCGACAACATCAACTTCCCGGCCGGGGACTGCCGCAACGGGGTGCGGACGACGATCACCGACGAGCAGGTGCAGTACCTGCTCGACGAGTTCGACGAGAACATGTACCCGAAGGAGTCGGCCGCGTTCAGCGTGCCGCCGGAGCGGGACGGCTCGAACGAGATCATCCGCAGCCTCCTGCCGCCAAACCTCGCCGCGCT
>DATHTC010000467.1:0-1922 GCA_035463735.1 Gaiellaceae bacterium
GGGCGCCCCGACTCGGAGCGGGACGCCTCCACCCCGTAGTTGCCGACCATCGGCGCCGTGAAGCAGACCAGCTGCTCGGCGTAGCTCGGGTCGGTGACGACCTCCTGGTAGCCCGTCATCGCCGTCGTGAAGACGGCCTCGCCGAACGCGCAGCCCTCTGCGGCCACGGACTCGCCCGGGAAGACCGTCCCGTCCTCCAGGGCCAGGAACCCGCTCATGCGGCGTGCACCAGGACGCCGTCGGCGACCGTCATCACCACGCGACCGCGGAGCGTCGCCCCGAGCAGCCACGAGTTGGTCGACCGTGAGCGGAAGCCGGCCTCCTCGACGCGCCACACCGCCTCGAGGTCGAGCAGCGCGAGGTTCGCGCGCGCCCCCGCCGCGATCCTCGGCGGCTGCAGCCCGTAGACGCCTGCCGGCCCCGCGGACATCCGCTGGAGCAGCGTCTCGAGCTGCAGCAGCCCGGGTTCGACGAGATGCGTGTAGAGCGCGGAGAACGCCGTCTCGAGGCCGGTGACGCCGAAGGGCGCCGCCTCGAAGGGGACGTCCTTCTCGTGCCGCGCGTGCGGCGCGTGGTCGGATGCGACGGCCGCGATCGCGCCGCTCCGGAGCGCGCCGATCCGCGCCTCTCGGTCGACCTGCCCGCGCAGCGGCGGGTTCATCTTCAGGTTCGGGTCGAGCGACCGCACCGCCTCGTCGGTGAGCACGAGGTGGTGCGGCGTGACCTCCGCGCTCGCCGCGATCCCCGCCGCCTGCGCCCGCTCGAGCGCCTCCACCGACTCGCGGGCGGAGAGGTGGAGCAGGTGCAGCGGGCGCTCCTCGTACGCGGCGAGGGCGAGGTCGCGCTCGACCATGACGCTCTCTGCCACCGAGGGGTAGCCGCCGAGGCCGAGCTCGGCCGAGACCGCGCCCTCGTGAACCTGGCCGCCGCGCGACAGCGTCGGCTCCTCGCAGTGCAACGCGATCGTCCGGCCCGCGACGCCGCCGTACTGGAGCGCGCGCCGCATCAGCCCCGAGGACGTGACGGGCCGGCCGTCGTCGCTGAACCCGATTGCGCCGCGGTCGGCGAGCTCTCCGAGCTCGGCCAGCTCGGTGCCCTCCTGCCGCTTCGAGATCGCCGCGAGGAAGCCGACGGGCACGGCCGCCTCGCGTCGTGCCGCTGCCTCGAGGCCCTCGAGCACGGCGGCCGAGTCGACGACCGGCTCGGTGTTCGGCATCGCCAGGATCGCGCAGAACCCGCCGGCGGCGGCCGCGGCGGTCCCGCTCGCGAGCGTCTCCTCGTCCTCGCGCCCCGGTGTGCGCAGATGGACGTGCGGGTCGACGAACGCCGGCGCGAGCACCAGGCCTTCCGCCTCGACGACACGGTGTCCGTTCGCGTCGAGCCGGTCCCCCAGCTGCGTGATCGTCCCGGCGTCGACGCGAATGTCGGTGACGGCGTCGAGCCCGGCGGCGGGGTCGAGCACCCGCGCGCCGCGGATCACGAGGTCGATCGGGCGTGTCTCCGCACGGACGAGCATCACGCCACCTCCAGGGCGGCGGCGGTCTCGACGGGCGCGGGGCCGGTCGTCAGCAGGTCGTAGAGCACGGCCATCCGCACGACGAGGCCCGCACGTACTTGCGTCGTCACGAGCGAGCACGGGGCGTCGGCTACGCGCGGGTCGAGCTCGACGCCGCGGTTCATCGGCCCCGGGTGCATCACGACCTGCCCGGGCCGTACGCGCTCCGGCGTGATCCCCCAGCGCGCGGCGTACTCGCGCAGGCTTGGGACGTAGCTCGCGCCCTCCAGCATGCGCTCGCGCTGCATCCGCAGCACGTACACGACGTCTGCGGCTCCGATCGCGTCGACCTCGTGCGCGACCTCGCAGCCCATCGCCTTGATCCCGCGCGGGACGAGGGAGGGCGGGCCGACGACGGTGACGCGGG
>DATHTC010000468.1:0-5028 GCA_035463735.1 Gaiellaceae bacterium
ATCCGCGAGGCGCTGTCGGGGAACCTCTGCCGCTGCACCGGCTATGCGAAGATCGTCGACGCGGTGCGGCTGGCGGCCGGGGAAGGCGCGAGGTGACGCGCCGCGCGGCGGCCACTCTCGCGAGCACGGACGCTGGATGCACCGCGGTCGGTGGGGGTGCCGGCGGACGGAATCGGCACGATCTCGGTGCGATCCGGTTTCACGCGCGTGGCGGCCGCGGCGGTAGCCTCGACGGCGGGTGGCGGGTGGACGAATCCCCACCCAGGGTGGGGCTGTGGGCTGACGGGCCGCGCGGCCTCTGCTCCACGAGCACGCGACGCGCGGAGGGGCTGCGCGCGTGACGGCGCCCGCGCAGAAGCTCGAGCTCGGCCGCATCGGGCTGCGGCTGCCGCGGACGGACGGCGCGCCGAAGACGACGGGCGAGTTCGCGTTCTCCTCCGACCTCTTCGCCGCGGGGATGCTCTGGGGCCGCACGCTCCGCAGCCCGCACCCGCACGCGCGCATCCTCTCGATCGACCTGGCGGAGGCGCTCGCCAGCCCGGGCGTCCACGCGGTGCTCACCCACGAGGACGTGCCGGGCGCGAAGCGCTACGGGCTCGAGTTCCCCGACCAGCCGGTGCTCGGCTTCGACCGCGTCCGCTACGTCGGCGAGCCGGTCGCGCTCGTGGCCGCCGAGCACCCGGAGCAGGCGCGACGCGCGGCCGAGCGCATCCGCGTCGAGTACGAGCCGCTCGAGCCGGTGGTCGACATGGAACGGGCGCTCGAGCAGCCGCCGATCCACGAGCAGCGGTGGACGGACGGGCACGGGTACCGCGAGGACGACCGGCCGAACGTCGTGCGGACGATCGTGATCCGGCACGGCGACCCCGACGCCCAGGGGGACGTCTCCGTCAGCGGCGTGTACGAGCTCGGCATGCAGGACCAGGCGTTCCTCGGCCCCGAGTCGGGCCTGGCGGTGCCGGACGGCGAGGGCGGCGTCGACATCTACGTCGCGACGCAGTGGCTGCACGTCGACCGCGACCAGGTGGCGCCCTGTCTCGACCTCCCGCCCGAGCGCGTGCGGCTCCACCTCGCCGGCGTCGGTGGCGCGTTCGGAGGCCGCGAGGACCTCTCGATTCAGATCCACGCGGCGATGCTCGCGCTCCACACGAGCCGGCCGGTGAAGATGGTCTACGGGCGCGACGAGTCGTTCGTCGGGCACGTCCACCGGCATCCCGCCCGGATCTGGTCGGAGCACCGGGCCCGCGCGGACGGGAAGCTTGTGAGCGTGCGGACGCGGATCCTGATCGACGGCGGCGCGTACGCGTCCTCGTCGACGGCCGTCGCCTCCAACGCCGCCTCGTTCGCCGCCGGTCCGTACGCGGTCGAGAACGCGCTGCTCGAGTGCACGGCGGTGTACACGAACAACCTCCCGTGCGGCGCCATGCGCGGCTTCGGCTCCGTGCAGGCCTGCTTCGCCGCCGAGGCGCAGATGGACAAGCTCGCCGCCGCGCTCGGGCTCGACCCGGTGGAGCTGCGGCTGCGGAACGCGCTCGCGCCGGGCGACGTCCTGCCGACGGGGCAGCGCATCGAGGGGTCGCTGCCGGTCGCGGAGGTGATTCGCCGCTGCGCGGAGCTCCGTCCGCCCGAGCCCGAGGAGCTCCCGCGCGACCCGATCCGGCTTCCCGGCGGCGCCGGGAACACGACCCGCGGCGAAGGCGTGCGCCGGGGCGTCGGCTTCGCCGTCGGCTTCAAGAACATCGCGTACTCGGAGGGCTTCGACGATTCCACGGCGGCGCGCGTCCGCATCGACGCCTCGGGGCGGGCCGAGATCCACTGTGCCGCCGCCGAGGTGGGGCAGGGCGTCACCGACGTGATGCTGAGCGTCGCGCGCGAGGAGCTCGGGACGGACGACGTCGTGCTCGCGCCGCACACGACGGCCTCGGTGCAGTCGTCCGGCTCCTCGTCGGCGTCCCGGCTCACCTGGATGGTCTCCGGCGCGGTGCGCGACGCCTGTCGCGCGGCGCTCGCCGAACGTGCGGCCCGCGGCGGCGGCGAGGTGGACGTCGAGCGCGTCTACCGGCACCCGCGCACGTTCCCGCTCGACCCGGAGACGGGTCAGACGACGGGCATCCGCAGCCACGTCGCGCTCGCGTGCGCGGCGATGAAGGTCGTCGTCGAGGTGGACGTCGAGCTCGGGCTGACCCGGGTCGTCTGGGTCGGGACCGTGCAGGACGTCGGGCGTGCCGTGAACCCGCTCGCGCTCGAGGGTCAGATCGAGGGCGGGACCGCGCAGGGCATCGGGCTCGCGCTGATGGAGGAGCTCCAGCTGCGGGAGGGCCGGGTGGCGAACGCGAGCTTCACCGACTACCTGATCCCGACCGCGCTCGACGTGCCGCCGGCGATCGAGTCGGTGCTGGTCGAGGAGCCGGAGCCGGAGGCGCCCTACGGCGTGAAGGGCGTGGGCGAGCCGCCGACGGTGGTGTCGACGGCTGCGGTGGTGTCGGCGATGCGTGCCGCGACGGGGCTTCCGCTCGTACGCGTCCCCGTGCGGCCCGAAGACGTCGTGGGCCTGACGCCGCCGGGCCGCACCACGGGCTCGCTCGAGTTCGGCTAGCCCTCCGGCATCGACGCGTCCGGGTCCGTCTGCCAGAGGCCGAAGGGGTTCCCCTCGGGATCCGCGCACGTCGCGAACCAGCCCATCCCCGGCACCGGCATCGGCTCGTCGGCCGACCCGCCGAGCTCATGCACGCGGTCCCGCCCCGCGCGGATGTCGTCGACGTCGTAGTACACCCGCGTCGCCGGCTCGTCGGCGGCGTAGATCGCGCCGCCGGTGTCCTCGGAGAACTGCGCCGTGTGGTACTCGGTCGGGCTCCCCTCGAAGCGCTGGAACTGCCAGCCGAAGAGGTCGCCGTAGAACGTCAGCGCGCGCTGGGTGTCACCCGCGCCGATCTCGACGTGGACGGGCTTTCCCGCCATCTCGTCTCCTTTCGCACCGCTTTGCCGCCGACGCGTTGCGCCGGCTCTCTCGAGTAGACGACGAACGCGCCCGGAACTCATCGACAGGATGACGACGCCGCGGCGCGAGGGACGGCTCCGGCAGCAGCCTCCCTTGACTTGACCCGGCCGGTCCCGTTTGATCGGCCCACGTTGAGCGCCACCGGCGAGCCTGCGTTCGCACCAGCGCCGACCTCGGCGGTGTCGTCGCTGATCCGGCTCGAGGCCGTCCGCAAGAGCTTCGGCGACAACCTGGTGCTCGACGGCATCGACCTCGACGTCGCCCCCGGGGAGGTGCTGACGATCATCGGCCCGAGCGGGAGCGGCAAGAGCACGCTGCTCCGCTGCGTCAACCTGCTCGAGCCGCTCGACTCGGGCCGCATCTTCCTCGAGGGCGAGGAGATCACGCGGAAGGGCGCCAACGTCTCGGCGACGCGGCAGCGGATCGGGATCGTCTTCCAGCAGTTCAACCTCTTCCCGCACCTGAAGGCGATGGACAACCTGACCCTCGCCGCGCGACGGATCCGGAAGGTGCCGCGCCGGGACGCCGAGGCGCGCGCGCTCGAGCTGCTGCGCCGCGTCGGGCTGGAGGAGAAGGCGGGCGAGTACCCGCACCAGCTCTCCGGCGGTCAGCAGCAGCGGGTGGCGATCGCCCGGGCGTTGATGATGGAGCCCCACGTGATGCTCTTCGACGAGGTCACGTCCGCGCTCGACCCGGAGCTCGTCGGCGAGGTGCTGATCGTGATGCGCGACCTCGCCCGCTCGGGGATGACGATGCTCGTCGTCACGCACGAGATGCAGTTCGCACGCGAGGTCGGCGACCGCGTCGTGTTCATGGACGAGGGCCGTATCGTCGAGGAGGGGCTTCCCTCGGAGCTGCTCGACCAACCGCGCGAGGAGCGCACGCGGCGCTTCCTGCGCCGCTCGCTCCAGCTGGCCCACTCGCTCGAAGACCTGACAACCGACGAGGTCGAGGAATCGGCCTCCGACGAAGGAGGACGCGTATGAAACGGCTCGTCACGGCCGTGGTCGTCGTCGGGTGCGCCGCGGCGGCGCTCGCGACGTGGGGTCTCGCCGCGCCGACGGGCTCGGCGACACAGGCCGCCCCTGCGGCAGCTGCCGGGACCGCGCCCAAGCTCCCGCCGCTGCCGGCGCAGGTCCGCAACCGGAAGCGGTGGATCATCGGCGTGAAGTGCGACGCGCCGCCGTTCGGCTACATCAACGTCCGCGGCCAGAACGCCGGCTTCGACGTCGAGATCGCGAAGTGGTTCTCGCGCTTCGCGTTCGGCCGGGAGAACCGGGTCACCTACCTGTGCGCCCCCACGCCCGCACGCGAGCCGCTGCTCACCACGGGTCGCGCAGACCTCGTCATCTCGACCTTCACGTACACAGCCGACCGCGACACGCGAATCGACTTCTCGCGGGCCTATTACCGGGCGACCGGGAGGCTGCTCGTGAAGAACGACTCGCCGATCCGGACCCTGAACGACATCAACGGCCGCCGCGTCGCGACGACGAGCGGCTCGATCTACGACCGCTGGGTGCGGCGGTGCTTCCCGAGCGCGCAGCTGACCGTCACCGACAGCTTCACCAACGCGCTGCTGGCGTTCAACCAGGGCCGTGCCGACACGCTGATGTGGGACGACACGGTCCTCGTCGGCATCGCCGCCCAGGACCGGACGTCGAAGCTGACGAACGACCTGTTCCTGAAGCTCCCGTACGGGATCGGCATCAGGCAGGGCAACACGGCGATGAAGCGCTGGGTCGACTCGCGGCTCGAGTTGATGCGCAAGAAGGACATCTTCATGCGCCTCCTGCGCAACAACGTCCCAGCGCGGTTCGTGACGGGCTTCTCCCGCAACATCCTGCGTCCGAACAACACGTTCGCGTACGCCCCCGCGGGGAGCCCGAGCGCCGACACCGTGTGCCCGTAACCGGCACCACAGCGACGAGATCACAGAGGAGCGGCCGCCGCCACGGCGGCCGCTCCCCATGTGTCCCGTGGGGAGGCACATCAGCATCAGCCGTGGCGAGCCGTGAAAGGAGGGGGCC
>DATHTC010000469.1:0-2396 GCA_035463735.1 Gaiellaceae bacterium
GCGAGGGCTCGCCGCGCCGCGACCTCGCGGGCCTGCCCACGACACCGATCACGTCGCCGAGATGGACGTCCACGTCGCCGATGCGGCCGGTGTCGCACATGAGCTGGATCCGCCCCGAGCGGTCGACGAGGTCGAGGAAGACGAGCTTCCCGTGTCCGCGCCGCCCCATCACGCGGCCGGCGACACGGACGCCGTCCCCAACCTCTGCCCCGGGCTCGAGCCCCGCCGCCGCCTCGCGCACGGCGGCGATCTCGACGCGGTCGGGGAACCGCTTCGGCAGCCCGGTCATGGCGCGCGAGTCTAGAGGCTGGGGATCCGCCGGGACCGGCGAGCCGCGTGCCGGCCGAAAGCGACAAAGCAACAGACTGTCACGTGTCTGCTTTCGAGTGGGAACGCGCCTCCTGCACCGCTCGTGGAGACGCGAGCCGCCGTGGAGCTCCCGCGTTCAAAGGGAGAAAGCAACAGACTGTCACTTGTCCGCTTTCGAACCGGAAACGGGTACGCAGACGAGGGACCGAACGGTGCCGCGGCAGCGCGACGGCGGCCACTCGTGTTCTGCGAGGTCTGGGCGGGTTAGGCCGCGGCGATGTCGAGGATCTTGAACTTCAGCTTGCCGCGCGGGGCGGCGACCTCGACCGTCTCGCCCTTCTTCTTGCCGATGATCGCCTTCCCGACCGGCGACTCGTTCGAGAGCTTGTTCTCCGCCGGGTTCGCCTCGGCGGAGCCGACGATCTTGTACTCGATCGTCTGCTTCGCGTCGACGTCGCGCAGCTTCACGCGCGAGCCGATCGAGACGACGTCGGAGCTGATCTCCTTCTTCGTGATCACGCGCGCGTGCCGGAGCCGCTCCTCGAGCTGGGCGATCCGGTGCTCGAGCAGGGCCTGCTCGTTCTTCGCGTCGTCGTACTCCGCGTTCTCGGCGATGTCGCCGAACTCGCGCGCTGTCCTGATGCGGTCCGCGACCTCGCGCCGCTTCTGCGTCGACAGGTACTCGATCTCTTCCTTGAGGCTCTCGTAGCCCTCGGGAGTGAGGATGACTTCCTTCACCGTTCCTCCTGACCCCGGCAAGACAAGACGGCGCCCTGGCGCCGCCGGGCGTGCATGGTAGCGACACGCGGCGACCGTCGCAAACATCCGTCCCGGCTACGATCGGTTGCCTCGAAATGCCCGTGAATCTCCGCGAATCCTGGGCGATCGGTCCCGTCGAGATCCCCACCCGCCTCGTGCTCGCGCCGATGGCCGGCGTCAGCGTGCAGGCGTTCCGGCGGCAGGGCCGGCGCTTCGGCGCCGGGCTCGTCTGCTCCGAGATGGTGTCGGTCGCCGGGATCCACCACCGCAACGAGCGGACGCTCGGCTACCTGCGCGTGGCGAGCGACGAGCACCCGCTCGCGATCCAGATCTTCGGCTCCGAGCCCGCAGTGATGGCCGAAGCGGCGCGCATGGTCGAGGCGGCCGGGGCCGACCTCGTGGACGTCAACTTCGGCTGCCCCGTCCGGAAGGTGACGAAGACCGGGGCCGGCGCGACGCTGCTCGCGGAGCCCGACCGCGCGTGCCGGATCGTCGACGCCGTCGCCGGCGCCGTGTCCGTCCCCGTCAGCGTGAAGATGCGGCGGGGCGTCGAGAACGGGTCGCGGACGTGCCTCGAGGTCGGACCGCGCCTGGTCGAGGCGGGCGCGGCGTCGCTGACGCTCCATCCCCGCTCCGCCCGGCAGATGTACACGGGCACGGCCGACCATTCCCTGACGGCGGAGCTCGCCGAGCTCGTGGACGTCCCGGTGGTCGCGTCCGGCGACGTCGACTCGCGCGCGCGCGCACAGGCCGTCCTGGCCACCCCGGGCGCCGAGGCGGTGATGGTCGGACGCGCCGCGCAGGGGAACCCGTGGGCGCTGGCGGAGATCCTCGGGGAGGCCGACGCGGAGCCGACGCGCGAGGAGGTCGTGGCGGAGCTGCTGCTCTTCATCCGGGAGACGGTCCGCGAGCTCGGCGAGCAGCGCGCCACGGGCTTCCTGAAGAAGTTCTACGGCTGGTACCTCGGGCGCGGGCGCTTCCCGAAGCCCTTCAAGCAGGAGCTGGTGCGGCTCCGCACGATCGCCGAGGTGGAGACGCGGCTGCTCGCCGCTGCCCCTGACGCGCGCGAGGTGCTCGCGCGGCTCGAGGGGGAGCTGCCCGAGGCGGACGAGGTCCTCCTCGACCAGCTCCCCATCTCCCTGTACGGCGGCGGCTAGACGGCGTCGGTCCGCCGCGGCGACGGCTCCGTCGCGAGCGGCACCGACGACTCGCCGACGAGCGTGTCCGCGCCGGGGCGCGGCTGCGCGAGCGGGTCCGTGAGCGGATCGCCGCTCGTGCCGCGGCGCGCGCCGTCGCGACCGTCGGAGCCGGCGCCGGGCCCGTGCTCC
>DATHTC010000470.1:0-2187 GCA_035463735.1 Gaiellaceae bacterium
GGGCGGCGGCTGCTGCGGCGGCTCCTGCGGCTGCGGCCACTGACGACCACGTCCGCACCCGGTCGTAGACTCACGACCGTGGATGCCGTGTCCCGCGCCGCCGCTCTCCGTGCGCTCGGCGAGACCGCCTCGGTCTGCGAGCGCTGTCGGCTCGCCGCCGGAAGGACGCAGGTCGTGTTCGGCTCGGGTCACCCGGACGCCGATCTGATGTTCGTGGGCGAGGCGCCCGGTTTCCACGAGGATCAGCAGGGGATCCCGTTCGTCGGCCAGGCCGGGAAGTTGCTCGAGCGGCTGCTCGCCGGCATCGGGCTGAGCCGGCAGGACGTCTACATCGCGAACGTGCTCAAGTGCCGCCCGCCCGGCAACCGCAACCCGCAGCCGGACGAGATCGAGGCGTGCGAGCCGCACCTGTTCCGCCAGATCGAGGCGATCCGCCCCGTGCTGGTCGCGACGCTCGGGAACTTCGCTACGAAGCTGCTCTCCGGGAAGCCGCACGGGATCACGCGCGTCCACGGGCAGGAGCAGGAGGCGACGGTCGGCGGCAACCGCGTCACGCTCCTCCCGCTCTACCACCCGGCCGCCGCGCTCTACACACCGGCGATGCTCAAGGTGCTGGAGTCGGACTTCGCGCGGATCCCGGACCTGCTGGCCCGTGCGAACACGCCCGCCGCGCCCGCGCCGTCGCCGCTCCCGCCGCCCTCGCCCGCACCGCCGCCGGTGGTCGCACGCGAGCCGGACGCGGTCCAGCTCGGCCTCTTCTAGGCCCCCCGCCCCACGCGATGACCCGCGCCGGACCAGGGGCCGCGGTCGCGCCCCCGCCGGTCTCGCAGGCGCCGGCGCGTGGATCGCCGCCGTCGATCCTGCCGCAACCTGCGCGAACGCGGCGCGCCTGTGGAGCATTCGTCACCCTCTTGGCACAAGCGCCATGTCCGTCCCGGCCGTGAGACCAGGGACAGTCCCGGGTTCTATGCGCCGAGTCGTCGCTCGAGATTGGCGCGCACCTGTGGCCAGTCGTCGTCGACGATCGCGTACCACGCGGAGTCGCGGGACTCGCCGTCACGCACGAGCATGTGCTTGCGGAAGACGCCCTCGAAGGTCGCCGGCAGCGCCTCCAACGCCGCACGCGAGCGCTCATTGAGCGCATCCGTCTTCAGCTCCACGCGCCGGCAGCCGAGCCGCCCGAACGCGTCCTCGAGCTGGAGCAGCTTCGCCTCGACGTTCGCGCCCGTGCCCCACGCCGACGGGTGCAGCCACGTCCAGCCGATCTCGAGCCGGCGGTGCTCCGGCGCCAGCGCGAGGTACCGCGTCGAGCCGACGACCCGCCCGTCCAGCAGCGTCGCGAACGGGATCTCGGTTCCGTCGCCTGCTGCTGCGAGCGCCTCCTCGAGGAACGCCCGGAGCTCCGCCCGCGTCTCCGGCCGCCGCACCGACAGCCAGCGCCACGTCGCCGGCTCGCGCGAGGCCTCCCACAGCCCTACCTCGTGCGCCTCGGCCAGCGGCTCGAGCGTCACTCGGCGCCCCGCGAGGCGGATGCCGGTCCAGCGGCTCACGCGCCGGACCCTAGTCTGCGGCCGTGACCTTCAGGACAACCACGCCCGAGGAGACGCAGGCGCTCGCCCGCCGGCTGGCGGCCGAGCTCGAGCCGGGCGACGTGGTGACGGTCTCCGGCGAGCTCGGCTCGGGGAAGACGACGTTCGTCCGCGGCGCCGCCCGTGCGCTCGGCGTTCAAGCGCGCGTCACCAGCCCGACCTTCACGGTCGGCCACCGCTACGAGGGGCGGGTCCGCGTCTCGCACCTGGACCTCTACCGGTTCGCCGGCGTCTCCGCGGCGGAATGGGGGGACCTCGAGCCGTACTTCGACGGCGCCGTCGTGTTCGTCGAGTGGCCGGAGGCCGCGGGCGGGGACCTGCCCTCGCCGCGGGCCTGCGTCCGCATGCGGCACGATGACGGCGGCGCGAGGATGATCGAGATCGAGGCGGAGCAGTCGTTGCTGGAGCGGGCGTTCGAATGCTGATCCTCGCCTTCGACACCGCCACCGCCACCGCGACGAGCGCCCTCGTCCACGACGGCGAGGTGCTCGGCGAGCGGGTGTCGCGCGCGGTGACGGTGCTCGAGGACTGCGACGCGCTCCTCCGGCAGGGCGGCGCGCGGGACGACGACCTCGAGGCGCTCGCGGTCGGCGTCGGC
>DATHTC010000471.1:0-5279 GCA_035463735.1 Gaiellaceae bacterium
GACGCCCACGAGCTGATTGCGGCCTATGCCCTCGATGCGCTCGACGAGCGCGAGCGGGAGGAGTACGAGGCGCACCTGCGCACGTGCGAGCGCTGCCGCGCCGAGCTCCCCGCGCTCCGCGAGGCGGCGGCGGCGCTCGCCTTCGCGGTCGAGTCACCGCCCCCTCCCCAGCGGTTGCGCGGACGGATCCTCGAAGCCGCGCGGGCGGAACGGTCGAACGTCGTCCCGCTGCGGCCGTGGCGCCGGCTCGCCCTCGCGGCCTCGGCGGCGGCCGCCGCGGCGGCGGCGATCGCGATCGGCCTCGGGATCTGGGGAGTCTCGCTCTCCGACGACCTCGACGCGCAGCGCGAGGCGACCGCCCTGCTCTCCGACCCCGACGCGACGGCCGTGTCGCTCGACGGAGCGGAGGGCCGCCTGCTCGTGTCCCCGTCGGGGCGGGCCGCCCTGGTCGTCTCGCTCGAGCGGGCGCCGGAGGGCAGGACGTACCAGGCCTGGGTGATCCGCGACGGCCGCCCCGCGCCGGCCGGGCTGTTCGACGCCGATGAGGGCCGGGAGGTGCTCGTCCTCGACGAGCCGGTGAGATCAGGGGCCACGATCGCGGTGACGCTCGAGCCCGACGGCGGCGTCGAGACCCCCTCCGGCGCGGCCCTCTTCACCGCGAGCGTCACCTAGCACAGCCCGTCACGGGCTCGTGACAGAGCCGTGACGGGTGCGGTCCACCCTCGTCCCTACACTCGGCGGGTGGCCGGGCCCGATCTCCACGCGTCGCTCCGCGACCTCTTCGGCTTCGACGGCTTCCGCCCGGGCCAGGAGGAGGTCGTGCGCGGCGCGCTCGCCGGCCGCGACACGCTCGCGCTGATGCCGACCGGATCGGGGAAGTCCATGCCGTACCAGCTCGCGGCGATGCTCCTCCCCCGCCCCACCGTCGTGCTCTCGCCGCTGATCGCGCTGATGAAGGACCAGGTGGACAAGCTGCCGCCCGCCGTCGCGGAGCGGACGACGCTGGTGAACTCGTCGCTGCCTGCGGAGGAGACGGAGCGGCGGCTCGGTGAGCTCGCCGCCGGCCGCGTCTCGCTCCTCCTCGCCGCTCCGGAGCGGCTGCGGCGGCGCGACTTCGTCGCGACGCTCGCGGCCGCGCAGGTCGGCCTCGTCGTCGTCGACGAGGTGCACTGCGTGAGCATGTGGGGGCACGACTTCCGCCCCGACTACCTCTTCATCCGTGCAGCGCTCGCCGAGCTCGGCGACCCGCCCGTGCTCGGCCTCACGGCGACGGCGACACCCGAGACGGAGCGGGAGATCGGCCGGGCGCTCGGACGGGCGTTCCACGTCGTCCGCGCGAGCGTCGTGCGGCCGAACCTGCGGCACGCCGTCGAGGAGGTCGACGCCGACGAGGAGCGGAAGCGCGCCCTGCTCGCGCGGCTCGCCCGCACGGACGGCTCGGCGATCGTCTACGCGCGCTCCCGCGAGTCGTGCGAGAAGCTCGCGCGCTTCCTCCGCGGGCACGGCGTCCGAGCGAGCCACTATCACGCCGGGATGGAGCCGGGCGAGCGGACGGCGGCTCAGGACGCGTTCCTCGCCGGCGAGGCGCGCGTCGTCGTGGCCACGACCGCGTTCGGCATGGGGATTGACAAGCCCGACATCCGCCTCGTGCTGCTGTACAACCTCCCGGGCTCGCTCGAGGACTACGTGCAGATGGTCGGCCGCGCCGGCCGCGACGGACATCCGAGCGACTGCGTGCTCTTCGCGGGGCGCCGCGACGCCGCGTCGCTGCGACGGTTCGTGGAGCGGGACGTCCCCGACGCGGACACGCTGCGCGGGCTGTACCGGCAGCTGCGGCTCGCCGCCGGGGACGGCACGGTCGCCGCCGTGCGGCCCGACGAGCTGGGCGCGGAGGACCACGACCCGCGAGTGCTGGTCGGCATGCTCGAGCAGGCGCGTCTCGTCCGGCGCGGGTTCGACCGCGGGCGCGCCATGCAGGTGGAGCTGCTGCCCCCGCCGGACGACGCCGCCGTGCGCACGGCGGCGCTGCTCGAGCGCGCGCGGGCGCAGGCGCTCGGCCGCGCGGAGCGCATCGCCGCCTACGCGGCGTCGCTCCGGTGCCGGCAGGAGGAGATCGCGCAGCACTTCGGCGAGTCGACGGACCCCTGCGGGCTGTGCGACCGCTGCCGCGGCACCGCGACCGCGCGCCCCACGCCGACCACGGACGCCCCCGAGCTTCCCCACGACGTCGCAGCCGCGATCGTCGACGCCGTCCGCGGCCTCGCCCGTCCGCTCGGCACGACCGGGCTCGTCGCGACGCTCTCGGGCTCGGTGGCGGCGCCGCCGACCGGGCGGCGCAGCCCCGCGTACGGGATCCTCGCTGCAGCTCCGCCGACGCGGATCAAGGGCTGGATCGGCGTCCTCGTCGCGTCCGGGCACCTCGAGCGGTTCACGAGCGAGGACGGGTACCCGCTGCTCCGCGAGGGCCTCGCGCCGGAACCGACGCCGCGGCTCGCCGCGCCGGCGGCGGCTGGGACGAGGACGGAAGGCGACCCGCTGTTCGAGCGGCTGCGCGCCTGGCGCCTCGAGCGCTCGCGGGCCGAGGAGGTACCGGCGTTCGTCGTCTGCTCCGACCGGACGCTGCGGGAGCTGGCGGCGGCCAAGCCGCGCGACGAGCGCTCGCTGGCGTCGGTCTCCGGCATCGGCCCCGCGAAGCTCGAGCGCTACGGCGCGGATCTGCTCGAGCTCGTCGCCGCCTTCCCGGGCTAGTATCCGGCCCTTCGGCGTGTTCACGCGAAGCCCGAAAGGGGCGCCGCGCAGCCCGCGCAGGCGCCGGATCCGCAAGCTCCGCCTCCTCGCCCTGGTCGGCGTGCTGGGGCTCCTCGCCGCTGCCTCGTTCACCTTCGGGCTGGTGTCCGCCGTGGCCAGCGAGATCCCGTCGCTCGAGCCGTCGCGGCAGCCGGAGCTCAACGGCTACGTCTACGCCAGCGACGGCCGCACCGTGCTCGCCGTGCTGCGCGGCGACGAGAACCGGGTGCTCGTCGAGTCGAGCCGCATCTCGCCGTGGATGAAGCACGCGATCGTCGCGATCGAGGACCGGCGCTTCTACGAGCACCGCGGCGTCGACGTGCGCGGCATCGTCCGCGCGCTCTGGGAGGACGTCCGGAACAAGCAGGCCCTGCAGGGCGGCTCGACGATCACGCAGCAGTTCGTCAAGAACGTCTACGTCGACAACGAGGTCTCGATCGGCCGCAAGGTGCGCGAGGCCGCGCTCGCGTGGCAGCTCGAGAAGCGCTGGGACAAGGACCGCATCCTCACCGCGTACCTGAACACGATCTACTTCGGCAACGGGGCGTACGGGATCCAGCAGGCCGCCCGGATCTACTTCGGTCACGGCGCGAAGGACCTCGACGTCGCGGAGTCGGCGCTGCTCGCCGGGATCCCCCAGGACCCGAACGCGTACGACCCGATCGCGCACCCTGCCGCAGCGAAGGCGCGGCGCGACCTGGTGCTCCGCGCGATGCTCGACCTCGGCCTCATCGCGCGCGCCGACTTCCTCCGTGCACGTGCGGCGGCGCTGCCGGACGACGTGCGGCAGCCCGGGACGCAGAGCCCGCATGCCCCGTACTTCACGAACTACGTCACGCAGCAGCTCGTCGACCGCCTCGGTGCGCGCAAGGTCTACGGCGGCGGCCTGCGCGTGACGACGACGATCGACCTCGGGCTGCAGGAGCTCGCGCGCAAGGCGATCGGTGCGTCGCTCGAGGATCCCGAGGGCCCCCAGGCCGCCCTCGTCGCGCTCGAGCCGAAGACGGGGAACGTGCTCGCGATGGTCGGCGGCCGCAACTTCCGCGAGAGCCAGTTCAACCTGGCCGTGCAGGGACAGCGCCAGCCCGGGTCGGCGTTCAAGCCGTTCGTGCTCGCGACGGCGCTCGAGCAGGGCATCAGCCCCGCCACGACGATGGAGTCGAAGGAGCTCTCGATCCCGCTCGGCGACCGCTTCTGGCCGGTGAGCAACTACGAGGACGCCTACCTGGGCTCGATCTCGCTCGAGACCGCGACGGTGCACTCCGACAACTCCGTCTACGCGCAGCTGGCGGCCCTCGTCGGGATCGACGACGTGATCCGCACCGCGCGCCGCCTCGGCGTGACCAGCCCGATGAAGCACTTCTTCTCGCTCGCGCTCGGCGCGCAGGCGTCCAACCCGCTCGAGCTCGCGCGGGCCTACGCCGCCTTCGCCAACGGCGGCTACCGGATCGACGTGGCTCCGCGCGGCGAAGGCAAGCCCTGGAACCGGCCGCGCGCCGTCGAGGTCGTCCGCGACGTCGAGGGCAAGGTGGTCGACCCGTTCCGCGCGCAGTCGCGGAAGGTCCTCTCGGAGCGAACCGCCGCGTACGTGAACGAGCTGCTCCAGGGCGTCGTCCGCGAGGGGACCGGGACGCGCGCCGCCCTCGACGGGTACCCGGCCGCCGGCA
Organism: Gaiellaceae bacterium; assembly: GCA_035463735.1. Lineage (GTDB taxonomy): Bacteria > Actinomycetota > Thermoleophilia > Gaiellales > Gaiellaceae > DATHTC01. The sequence continues at coordinate 4,455 of DATHTC010000471.1, forward strand.
AGACGGGGACGACCGACAACTACGGCGACGCGTGGTTCGTCGGGTACACGCCCGAGCTCGTGACCGCGGTTTGGGTCGGCTACCCGCGGGAGCTGCGCCCGATGCTCACCGAGTACGACGGCGATCCCGTCGCCGGCGGCACGTTCCCGGCGGAGATCTGGAAGGCGTTCATGGAGGACGCCCTCCCCTACCTCGACAAGGAGCCGGACGACTTCAAGCCGCCCCCGGGAGACTGGGCCGCGCCGCTCGCGGTCGTCCAGCGCGACGGGGTCCTCCAGCGGGACAACGGCAACTGCCGCAACGCCTACACCACCTGGTACTTCGGCGGCACCGGCCCGAGGCGCACCGCGAACTGCAGGCCGAACGAGGTCGAGGTGCCAGACCTCGTCGGGACGAAGCTCGCCGTCGCCCGCGTCCGGCTCGAGGCGCAGCCGCTGCGCCCCGTCCTGCTCTACCGGCCGGCGAAGCCCGGCGAGCGGCCGGACGTCGTCGTCTCCCAGGACCCGCCGAAGGGCCGCCTGTCGGCGTACGACCCGGTCCGACTGTGGCTTCCGAAGCCGCTCAACGGCGTCGTCCCGAAGGTGCAAGGGCTCCCGCTCGGGACCGCCCGCCAGAAGCTGGGCCGGCTGAAGCTCGACGTCCGCGTCACGTCGTGGACCGACGGCCCGCGGATGCAGGTCGTCGAGCAGCAGCCGGCCGCCGGCGTGGCCGCGGAGCCGGGAATGCGGGTCAGTCTCGTCGTTGCCAGAGGGTGAGCGTGGGGGAACCCATGGTTCCCCCGTGTGCCCCCTCCTTCTTTCGCACGGGGGAACCCATGGTTCCCCC
>DATHTC010000472.1:0-2670 GCA_035463735.1 Gaiellaceae bacterium
TCGAAGAAGAACGCGAGCGCGGCACTGATCGCCGCCCCGAGCGCGAGCTTGCGCATGGGTTCCTACCCCTCTCGGTCGATTCCGTTCACCGGACGCTCCCCCGCCCTCCGCAGGAGGAAACGTCGCGGACGGTGATGGCCCCAGTGGCGCCGGGCTCCACCCCGCGAAAGCCGGTCGCCGGAAGCCGGTCGCCGACCGGCGCGGGACGGGTCAGTCGCCCCAGTCGAAGTCGCGAGAGCGGGACCAGAGGCCGGAGTCGGTCTCCTCCGCGGGCTCCTCTCCGGGCCACCCCGGCGGCGTCTCGGCGACGTCAGCGGCGGTGAGCTCGCCGTCCATCGTCTCCTCGAGGCGCGCCTGCTCCTCGGTCTTGAACAGCGGGTGGTTCTCGAACGGATCCTCGGTCTTGTAGCGGTCGAGCGGTAGGTCGCGCTCGAGCGCGGCGTTGCGCTCCTTCAGCGCGAGGTGGTCCTGGATGACCTGCGCGAACAGCGACGGGGTGTCTACCGGCATCAATACCTCCCTGACGGGCGACTGGCCGCGGGATTGTAGCCCCTCGTCCGACCGCGGTCCGCGCCGCCTACGCACGGTGGGCCGCCTCGGCGGCGGTCGCGACCCGGTTCTTCCCGCCTCGTTTGGCGTCGTAGAGGGCGCCGTCGGCGTGTGCCACGAGCTCTCGCTGGGACGTCGCCGGCGGGTACGTGGCGACGCCGAAGCTCGCCGTCAGCCGCAGCGGCACGCCGGCAGGCGTCAGCAGCGGCCGCTCCGCCAGCGCGAGGCGCGTGCGCTCGGCGAACGCGGCCGCGCCGGCGGCGTCCGTGTCCGGAAGGATGATCGCGAACTCCTCTCCGCCCCAGCGCGCCGCAAGGTCCATCTCGCGCACGGAGTCCCCGAGCACGGCGGCGAACTCACATAGCACTGCGTCGCCGGCGGGGTGCCCGTGCCGATCGTTGACGTCCTTGAACGCGTCGAGGTCGGCGAAGACGAGGGCGACGGAGCCGCCGCCGCGGTCGACGCGGGCAAGCGTCGCGGCGAGCGTGTCCTCCGCGTGTCGCCGGTTCGCGAGACCCGTCAGGCCGTCCACGAGCGCCTGCTGCTCGACCATCCGGTGGAGTCGCGCGTTCTCGAGCGCGACCGCAGCGTGACCGACGAGCAGCGCAGCCGTCTCGAGGTCCTGGATCGAGAACTCGGGGCCGCGTAGGACGAGCGTGCCGAAGCTCTCGCGGCCGACCGCCAGCGGCAGCTCGAAGCGCGCGTCCCCCGGCGCCGGCCGCCCCGCCTGCACGTGGGCCCCTCGGGAGCCGACGATCTCGCCTCCGGTCGCGCCCGTGGACTCCACCGCCGTCTCGACGATCTTGCGCAGCAGCTGCTCCTCGTCGTGCGTCGCGGCGAGCGCCTCGCCGAAGCGAAGCGTCGCCTCGCGCAGGCGCCGGCGCTCGGTCTCGAGCTCGCCGACGCGCGCCTGGAGCTGCTCCGCCATGTCGTTGAAGGAGCGGCCGAGGTCGGCGAACTCGTCCCGCCCGCTCACCTCCACGCGCTCGTCGAGCCTGCCCTGGGCGAACCGGTTCGCGGCCGCGACGAGCCGCTTGAGGGTGCGGACGATCGACCGTCCCTCGAGGTAGGCGACGATCGCGACCAGCAGGAGCGACGCGCCGAGCGCGACGAGCAGCTGCAGCTGGACGCGCCGCGAGGCGTTGTCGATCGCCTCCTGTGGGACGAGCACGGCGAGGCTGACGCCGCCGTCGCCGTTGGCCGTCCCCGCGGCGAGCCCGCGGTACGTCGCGCCGCCGACGCTGACGCGCCCCGGACGCCCCGGCGCCAGCCGGTACGGGCCGCCCAGCGCGTCGGACCCGGCGACGATCGTGCCGCCCCGGACGAGCAGGACGCCGCCGTCGTCCGGAAGCCCGGACGAGGCGCGGAGCCGCTCCGCAAGCGCCGCGTCGAACGGCACGGAGGCGACGACGACGCCGAGCTCCGCGTCGACTCCCTGCGGGCCGACGACGACGACCTCGCGCTCTGCTGCGTTCGGCACGACGCTGCCGACCCGGAAGCCGTCTGCGGTCTCCACGCGGAGGTTCGGAGAGCCGCCGAGGATGCGTCCGAGGGTGCGGGAGTCGCGCTCGGCGAGCGCACGCTGGAACACGCGGCTCCGCGCAACGGCTCCGGCTGCCCGCTGCGCCTGGGCGAGCTCGGCGCGGTAGGCGGCGACGCTGGCACGCAGCCCCGCCTCGAGTCTCGCGTCGGCGAGCCGCATCTCGCTGCGCTGTGCGACGGCTCCGAAGCCCACGAACGCCGCGGCAAGCGGGAGCAGTGCCAGGAGCACGAAGTAGGCGACGAGCTTGAGCTTGAAACTCATGCGCGGTTCAAGGCCGGCGGCGTCGGTGCCGATGAGCCTCCCAGGAGGTGTGTCGGCGGCAAGCAGGGTGGAGTTGAGGGGAATCGTACGTTCGCTGGTGGGGGTCACCCTCGTGGGGCTGGCCGTGACGGTGGTGGTGGCGCTGCCGTGGCTGGCGGTGGACCGCAACCCTGAGAGGGAGAGCGCGCCTCACGTGCCGCCACCCGTCGTCCGCACGGTCGTGCACGCCGAGCGAGTCCACGCGCCCGCACACCCGCTTCCGGCGCGGGCCGCGCCTCGGCGCGCGCCGTCCGCCGCGCCTCGACAGTCTGCGAGGC
>DATHTC010000473.1:0-4017 GCA_035463735.1 Gaiellaceae bacterium
GAACAGGCCGCGCAGGTCGGCGATCTCGGCCGGCCCGTCCACGTCGACGACGCCGCCCGAGTCGCCGTGGCCGCGGGCGTCGTAGGTGAGCACGGCGTAGCCGCGGGGGACGTACAGCTGCTCGGCGATCGCGTTCATCCCCTGGCGCGTGCCGCCGAGCCCGTGCGCCATCACGATCGCCGGCCAGCCGCCGGCCGGCGCGGGGCCGTCGGGGAGGTACAGCGTCGTCGCGACGACGACGCCGTCGGCCATCGTCACCGTCTCGTCGGTCTTCGTCCACGCGGAGGCCGTCGCCGGGAGGGCGAGCGCGAGCAGCGACAGGAGGAGGAGCCGGCGACCCACGGAGCGGCTGCAGCGTACCCGCCCCGGCGCTGCTCCTACAATCGCCGGATGGACGAGCGGCCGGTGGGCGTCTTCGACTCGGGCATGGGCGGGCTCACCGTGCTGCACGAGTGCCTCGTGACGCTGCCGCACGAGGACTTCGTCTACCTCGGCGACGCGGCGCGGCTGCCGTACGGCCCGCGGCCGCTCGACGAGATCCGCCGCTTCGCGCGCGAGATCGGCGCCTTCCTCGAGCGAGAGGGCGTGAAGCTCGTCGTCGTCGCGTGCAACTCGGCCACCTCCGCGGCGCTGCCGGAGCTCCAGACGGGCCTCGGCGTCCCGGTCGTCGGCGTCATCACCCCGGAGGCGCACGCGGCCGTGCAGGCGACGCGGAACCGGCGCGTCGGCCTCCTGGCGACGCAGGCGACGGTCGCCGGGCGACGCTACGAGGAGCTGATCCACGCGCTCGACGCGGGCGTCGAGGTCCATGCGGTCGCGTGTCCGCGGCTCGTCCCGCTGATCGAGGGGGACGACCCCTTCGGCGAGGAGACCGCCGCCGCCGTCCGCGAGTACGCGGCGCCGCTGAAGGAGGCCGGCTGCGACACCGTCGTCCTCGGCTGCACCCACTACCCGCTGATCCGGCCGATCTTCCAGCGCGTCTTCGGCCGGGACGTGACCCTCGTCTTCTCCGCGGAGGAGACGGCGCGTGAGGTTGCCGAGACGCTCGCGCGCAAGGGGATCGAGCACGCCCCGGACCGCGAGGGCCGCTACCGCTTCCTCACGACGGGCGACCCGGAGCAGTTTCGCGCCATGGGCGCACGGTTCCTCCAGCTGCCGATCGCGGCCGTCGAGCGGATCGCGCTCGACGAGCTCGAGAGGCTGGCGGCGTGACCGCCCGCGCCGACGGCCGGCGTCCCGATCACCTGCGGCCGACGACGTTCGACGTCGCCTTCCTCGAGCAAGCGGCCGGGCACGCGCTCATCCGCCAGGGGAAGACGATGGTGCTCTGCACGGCGTCGGTGCAGGAGTCGGTGCCGCGCTGGCTGTACGGCAAGGGACGCGGCTGGCTCACCGCCGAGTACTCGTTGCTGCCGGCCTCGACCGGCGACCGCACCGAGCGCGAGGCCGCCCGCGGCAAGCAGGGCGGCCGCACGGTCGAGATCCAGCGCCTGATCGGGCGCGCGCTGCGCGCGGTCGTCGACTACGAGGCGCTCGGCGAGCGCACGGTCTGGGTGGACTGCGACGTGCTCCAGGCGGACGGGGGGACGCGGTGCGCGGCGATCACGGGCGCGTACGTCGCCGTGCACCGCGCGCTCGACCGCTTCGGCCTCTCGCGGGCGCTCACCGACTCGATCGCGGCCGTCTCCGTCGGCATCGTCGACGGCACGCCGCTGCTCGACCTGGACTACTCCGAGGACTCCACCGCCGAGGTCGACATGAACGTCGTCATGACCGGCGACGGCCGCCTCGTCGAGGTGCAGGCGACGGCGGAGGGCGACCCGTTCACGCGCGAGGCCCTCGACGACCTGCTCGAGCTGGCCGCGCGCGGGATCCGGCTGCTGACGGCGAAGCAGGAGGAGGCGGCAGCGGCGGAGGTGGCCGGTGCTGCCTGAGCTGTCCGTCTGGGAGGGGTCGCTGCGGATGGTCTTGGCCGGGGCGCTCGCGGGGCTGATCGGGCTCGAGCGCGAGCGGCGCGACCAGGAGGCCGGCCTGCGCACGCACATCCTCGTCGCCGGCGGCGCCTGCCTGTTCATGATCGTCGGCGTCTACGCGTGGGCGGACTTCACGTTCAACCAGCGGATCGGCGCGATCGTCGACCCGTCGCGCGTCGCCTCCTACGTCGTCGCCGGGATCGGCTTCCTCGGCGGCGGCGCGATCATCAAGTACGGCGCCAACATCAAGGGCCTGACCACCGCCGCGTCGGTCTGGGTCACGGCCGCGATCGGGGTCGCCGTCGGCGTCGGCATGTACGCGCTCGCCGTGGTCACGACGCTGCTCGTGCTGTTCAGCCTCTGGCCGCTGCGTACGATCGCGGTCCGGCTCGGCCTGCGCGGGACGGACCTCCGGCGCCTCCACGTCGAGCTGGGTGCGGAGGGAACGGTGTCGGAGCTGGTCTCGGCCCTCGAGCGCACGGGCGCGGACGTCGAGTCCATCCACGTCTCGGAGGAGGCGGACGTGCGGACGGTGGAGCTCGTCCTCGACGACGTCGACGAGGCGAAGGCCGGCGGGCTCGTCGACGCCGCCGCGGCTGCCCCCCACGTGAAGGCGGTCCAGTGGGCGCGCTGAGGGCGCGCCTCGCCTCCGCGAACCCGCACAAGCTGGAGGAGCTGCGGGCGGCGTTGCCCGACTGGGACCTCTCGCTGCTCGGCGAGCTCGAGTATCCCGACGAGACGGGCGCGAGCTACGAGGACAACGCGCGTGCGAAGGCGCGGTTCGGGCTGCTGCTGAACCACGCGGGCGGCTGGGTGCTCGGGGAGGACTCCGGGATCGAGGTCGCCGCCCTCGGCGGCGAGCCGGGCATCCACTCGGCGCGGTGGGCCGGCGGAGGCGACCCGGTGCAGGCGCTGCTCGAGCGGCTCGGAGACGCCGAGGATCGCCGCGCGCGCTACGTCTGCTGCCTCGTCGCGGCGTCCACGGAGGGCAAGGAGCTCCTCGGCCGCGGGGTCCTCGAAGGGACGGTGGCCCGCGAGGCGCGCGGCAGCGAGGGCTTCGGCTACGACCCGGTCTTCGTCCCGCGGGGCGAGGAGCGGACGGTGGCCGAGCTCGGCGACGCGTGGAAGCGGCAGCACTCGCACCGCGCCCGCGCAGCGGCCGCGCTGCGCGAGCAGGTCGGCGGCTAGGCACGCGTCCACCCGGGCCGCGTCCGGGCACACACAACCTTCACGGTGCCTGGCACCGCGCAGGCGGGCGCGACCCGGGGGTGCCGCGCAACGCCGCTCGTCGAGCCGTCGACACACTTCCGTGACGGTGTCTGGCACCGTCACGGATGTGTCGCGACCCGTGTCCCCGGCGGGGCTAGAAGAGGCCGACGATGCGGCCGTCGGGGCCGAGGTCGACGCGCAGCGCCGCGGGCTCCTTCCCGAGCCCGGGCATCGTCATCATCGCCCCGCAGAGCGCGACCACCCAGCCCGCGCCCGTGTACGCCTGCACGTCCCGCACGGGCAGGACGAAGTCCCGCGGCGAGGCGCCGAGCAGCGGGTCGTGGGAGAGCGACAGGTGGGTCTTCGCCATCACGACCGGGAGGTGCCCGAGGCCCTCCGCCGTCAGCCGGTCGATCGCGGCGTGCGCGGCGGGCTCCAGGTGGACGTCGGCGGCACCGTAGACCTGCGTCGCGACGGCGACGATCTTCGCCTCGAGCGGCGCCTCCGGCTCGTAGGTCGGTCGCGGCGACTGCGGCTCCGCGCAGGCCTCGACGACGGCCTCCGCGAGCGCCTCGGCCCCGGCGCCGCCCTCCTCGAACGCGGCGCATTCGGCGACCCAGCGCGCGCCTGCGTCCCGCGCGGCGTCGGCGACGAAGGCGACGTCCGCGTCGGTATCGCCTGGGAAGCGGTTCACGGCCACGACCGGCTCGAGCCCGAAGGCGCGGACGATCTCGACGTGCCGCGCGAGGTTGTCGTCGCCGTGCGCGCGCAGCGTCTTCGCGGTCGCCACGAGCACCGTACCGGCGGGGCGCAGGCCGCCGAGTGGCGCGACGAT
>DATHTC010000474.1:0-2514 GCA_035463735.1 Gaiellaceae bacterium
CCGCGAGCGCTCCCTGTTCATGTCGCACGTGCTGCCGACGGCGTGTCAACTCCGTCCGCGGCACCCTCTCGACCATCGGCGTCTACGGCGGCCCCGCCGCGGACCGCTAGAAGGGCAGCTCGATCTCCCGCACGTCGATCCCGAGCGACGACGCCAGGCGCACGCCGTCCTCGAGCTCGCTCCGGAGCCGCGCGACGTCGCGCTCGTGCATCGCGCGGCCGATGAAGGCCCGCTCCTTCGGCCGCCACAGCGTGTGGTCGACGAACAGCGGCAGCATCCGGCTCGCCGCCTTCACCAGCCGATCCTTGGTCTTCCGCCCGGCGTGCTCGAGCAGCACTCGCTCGTATGCCATGCCGGCGCCGTGGTGGATGCCGTCGTCGACCGTCAGCCGGTTGCACAGGTCCTCGAGCACCGTGCCGCGGGACGAGCGCGCGATGAGGCGGAAGCGCGGGATGATCAGCCGCTCGTAGAAGACCTGCATCAGGAACACCTTCTCCTCGAGCGTCTCGAGGTCGAGGAACATGACCGCGAGCTCGTCGAGGTACGGGTCGCGCTCAGCCTGCCCGCCGGCCTCGTCGGCGAGCCGCAGCCACGCCTCGACGTGGCGCGCCTCGTCCTGCACCATCGTCGTGTAGTACATCTTCGCCTCGGGGTGCGGCGCCAGCGACAGCAGCTGGGCCGCCATCGAGACGGCGAGCGAGTCCGCCTGCAGCTGCTGGGTGATCACGGAGCGCCAGATGTCGCGCCGGCGCGCGATCTTCTGCGGCGGGCCCTTCGTCTCCGGGATCGGAGGGGCCTCGTTCCACGGCAGGTCGCGGGTCTGCCACTCGGCCCGCTTGGCGAGCTCGTAGAAGCGCACGACCGCCTGGTTGCGTGCCTCCTCCGGGTGGTCGTACGCGTCCTGGACGGCTTCGCGGACTTCCATGGGGAAACCCTAACGGCTCGATCACGCCGCGGCGCGCATGCGCGGATCCCCTGATCGCGTCTGTGCCAAGCCCCGACGGCGCCGCAAGCCGCCCTTCCTAGCATCGGAGACAGCCCAACTGCTGGAGGTGCACTGTGCTTGCCGAGCGGTCGCGAACGGGGCCCGGGCTCGTCGACGAGCAGGCGCTCGCGCACGCCGCCGCGCGCCTCCGCGAGGCCGGCGTGGCCCTGCCGACGTTCGCCCAGCTCGCCGACCCGGAGCTGATCCCGGCCGCGATCCGGCGGCGCCTCGAGGAGGTCGACCCGGACGAAGCGCACCCCCTCAACCTCTTCCGTGTCCACTGGTTCAACGCCGACGACCGGCGGGGCGCAGTCGAGGTCCCCGCCCACCTCGTGCTGCCCCCCGAGCTCACCGGCGTCGAGGCGCGGATCGTCGTCGTGCTCGGCGACCGCTTCCCGCTGATCGCGGCCCACAAGGTCCTCGCCGCGTACGGCTGCCTCGCGCCTCGGCTCGCCGCCGGGGGCTTCGACCCCACGCGCGACCGAGCCGTGTGGCCCTCGACCGGCAACTACTGCCGCGGCGGCGTCGCGATCTCGCGGCTGCTCGGCTGCCGCGGCGTCGCCGTCCTGCCGGAGGGGATGAGCCGGGAGCGCTTCACCTGGCTCGAGCGGTGGGTGGCCGAGCCGGAGGATGTCGTGCGCACGCCCGGCACCGAGAGCAACGTGAAGGAGATCTACGACCGCTGCAAGGAGCTGGCCGCCGATCCCCGCAACGTGATCCTCAACCAGTTCTCGGAGTGGGGGAACCACGTCGTCCACTACCTCGCCACGGGGCGCGCGCTCGACGTCGTCTTCGCAGCGCTGCGTGAGCGCGAGCCGGCGCTGCGGCTACGGGCCTTCGTCTCCGCCACCGGCTCGGCCGGGACGATCGGCGCGGGCGACTACCTGAAGGAGCGGCACGGGTCGCTCGTGGTCGCGGCCGAGGCGCTCGAGTGCCCGACGCTGCTGCGGAACGGCTTCGGCGAGCACAACATCCAGGGGATCGGCGACAAGCACGTGCCGCTGATCCACAACGTGCTGAACACCGACGTCGTGCTGGCCGTCTCCGACCGCGCGACCGACCGCCTCGGGCTCCTGCTCGGCACGGAGGTCGGGCGCGCCTACCTCGCGCGGCGACGGCGCGTCGGCGACGACGTGCTCGCGCAGCTGCCCTCGCTGGGCCTGTCGAGCATCTGCAACGTGCTCGGAGCGATCAAGGTCGCGAAGCACTTTCGCCTCGGCGCCGAGGACGTCGTGCTCACGGTCGCGACTGCCGGCGCCGCGCTGTCCGACCGCGAGCGCGCGCTGGCGCAGCGGGAGCACTTCCCCGGCGGCTTCGACGAGCTCGGCGCCGGCGAGGTGTTCGGGGAGCACCTGCTCGGCGCGGCGACGGACAACCTGCGCGAGCTCACGTGGGAGGAGCGCGAGCGCATCTTCAACCTCGGGTACTTCACGTGGGTCGAGCAGCAAGGCGTCTCGCTGGCCGACTTCGAGGCGCGCCGCGATCCGGCCTTCTGGACGCGCGTGCGCGCGGAGGCGGAGGAGTGGGAC
>DATHTC010000475.1:0-1528 GCA_035463735.1 Gaiellaceae bacterium
GATCGTCCGGCGAAGGAAGAGCGTGAGTCCGATCGCAGCCGCGAGGGCGACGAACGCCAGCACCGCGTACTGCGGCTGAACGAGCACGCCGCCGACGTCCCACGCGCGGTCCGAGACGGCCGAGTACGACCGTGGCACCTCTCCGAACCCCGCCAGCAACGCCGCCTCGGCGAAGATCGCGATCCCGACCGTGATGATCAGGCTCGCGAGATGCGTGGTGCGTCCCCGGATGCCGACCGCGACGACGGCGACGAGCGTCGCGACGAGCGCCGTCGCGAGCGTCGCAAGCACGGCCGCGATCGGCAGGGACATGTGCTTGCTCAGCGAGTACGTGAGCAGGCCCCCGAGCACCGCGAACACGCCCTGGGCGAAGTTCACGATCCCCGTCGCGCGGTAGACGAGCACGAGCGACATCCCGACGATCGCGAACACCGAGCCGGTCGAGATCCCGACGACCACGAGCTGGAGGAACGTCGTCACGCCGGCTCCTCGGCCGCGCCGCCGAGGTAGGCGCTCCGCACCTCGCTCCGGCCCGCCAGCTCCCTGCTCGGCCCCTCGACGACGATCCGACCCGTCTCGAGGACGTACGCGCGCTCGCAGAGCGAGAACGCGAGCGACGCGCTCTGCTCGACGAGCAGGATCGCGACGCCGTGCTCGTCGTTCAGCGCGAGCAGGAACTCGGCGAGCTGCTGCACGAGCACCGGCGCGAGCCCCAGCGAGAGCTCGTCGATGGCGAGCAGACGCGGCTCGGCCATCAACGCACGGCCGATCGCAACCATCTGCTGCTCTCCGCCGGAGGTCCGCCCGGCCGGCCGGTCGCGGAGCTCGTGGAGCTTCGGGAGCAGCGCGTACACGCCGTCGAGCCGTTCGCGGACGTCACGCTTCCTGCGCAGGTACCGAAGCGTCGAGGACACGATCTCGAGGCTGAAGACGCGGCCGTACGCGCCGAGCAGCAGGTTCGCCTCGACCGGCAGCGTCGCGAAGACGTGGCGTCCTTCGGGCACCTGGCTGATCCCGCGACGGACGACGGCGGCCGGAGTTCCGCCCGTGACGTCCTCGCCGTCGACGCGGACGCGGCCGGATGCCGGGCGGACGACGCAGCAAGCGGCGTGGAGGACCGACGTCTTGCCGGCTCCGTTGGGGCCGATCAGCGCGACCCGCTCTCGCGCACCGACCGCGAGCGAGACGCCGTCGACCGCGACCGCCTGCCCGTAGCGGACGACGACGTCGTCGAGGTCGAGCAGCGTCACAGCGTCGCCGACCCGAGGTAGGCCGCCACGACGCGGTCGTTCGCGCGAACCTCAGCGGCCGTGCCGTCGGCGATCACGCGCCCGCGGTCGAGCACGATCACGCGTTCGGCGAGCGCGCCGACGAAGCCCATGTCGTGCTCGACGAGGATCTGCGTCAGCTCACGCTCCCTGAGCGCGAGCAGGGTCTCGGCGAGCCGCGCCTTCTCGGCGCCGCGAAGGCCGGCCGCGGGCTCGTCGAGGAGGAGCACGCTGGGCCGCTGCGCGAGGGCGCGCGCCAC
>DATHTC010000476.1:0-2196 GCA_035463735.1 Gaiellaceae bacterium
CTGATCATGGCCCCCCGTCCGGTCGCCGACCATGTAGGCGACGATCAGAGCGGCCGGGAAGAAGACGATGCTGAACAGGAAGTAGCCGAAGAAGCTGTGCCCCTTGCGCGCAGCGACACGCGCAGGCCAGAAGGCGAGCGCCATCCAGACCACGATCGCAAGAGTCGTCCAAAGCCACACCCCGTTGGCCGCTAGGAACATTTTCGAACCTCCGTGACGGCGGGCAGCGCGACTGGCGCGTCTGTCCGCGATTGATGGATGAGCGCCTCGAGCGTGCGCGAAGGACTGCGCGACGTCGTCATGCAATCGGGGTGAACTCCTCAGCACCTCGCCGTCGGATCACCAGCGCGGCCGCGAGCGGGACGACGACCGAGAAGAGGGCGAACACGACCACGCCGACGCGGACGTTGTCCCGATCGGGGAACGAGGCAGCCGCGATCGCGAGCGCGGGACCGGTGGCGCGGACGCCGGTGACGATCGAGGCGGACGCTCTCGTCGCACGAGAGCTCCCACCCGCGAGCCAGCCGAGCCCAAGCGCGGCCGCAACAGCCAGCGCGGCGACAAGAGGGACGCGTTCGCCCATCGCGTCGACGACCTTGTCCGCGTCGCGCGCGACGACGATCGCGACGACGGCCACGAGCCCGACGTTGGACCCGAGCGTCAACGGCCGCGGAAGGTGAGCGGCGAGCCTCGGGGCGGCGCGACGACACGCCATCCCGATCGCGAGCGGGGCGACGACCATGATGAGAAGGGTTCCGAGGACGTCGAGCGGAGCCACCTCGGTTCCGTCGGGCAACAGGACTGCGGCCCAGAACGGGATCGCGCCGAGGTTCGCGAGCTCGAGCGCGAGGACCAACGACACCGCCGCCGGCACATCGGCCCCGGCGAGCTGTGCAGCCTTTGATGCCGAGGGGGCCGGCCGACGCCATCCCGACGAGCAGGAGACCGACGGCATAGTCGTCAGGAACCTCGAGCAGCCGCACCAGGACCCAGACGAGGAGCGGGAGGAGGAGAACGTCGACCAGGGCGACGCGGCCGAGGAGGCCGGCACGGCTGACGGGTGCCAGGAGCTCGGAAGCTGCGTGCTCGGCTCCCAGGGCGATCCCGGTCCCCCAGAGCGCGACCACGAGGGCGACGAGATACGCAGCGTCGAGCGCGCCGTCCATCGGCCGCGAGCATCGCACGGTCGGCCGGCCGACCGGGACTGCGAGCGGATACCGTGGCGGCCCCGGTGCCTACACTGCGGGCCCTCACGTGACGACGACCTCTTCAACTCGCGGCGGCCTCATCCACGCGAAGACAACGATCCCGCCGGCACGGCCGGGGCTCGTGCGCCGCGACGCACTAATCCGACGCCTCCTCGACTGGGGCGACAGGCGGATCGTCAGCGTCTCGGCCCCTGCCGGATACGGCAAGAGCACGCTGCTCGCGCAGTGGGCCGCCGAGGATCCGCGGCCGTTCGCGTGGATCGGCCTCGACAAGCGCGACGACGACCCGGTGGTCCTGCTGCGCTCCGTTCTCGCGTCGGTCGAGCGGCAGCAGGAGACAGAAGCGACGGAAGCCCTCGCGCACGCTGGACGCGTTCGCAGCTGGTCGAGCCTCCTGCCGGACGTCGTCGCGGCGGTCTCGGCCTCCGACCGCCCGTATGTACTCGTCTTCGACGATGTCCACCTGCTGTCCGGCTCGTCGCTCGACGTGCTCGGCACGCTGGTTCGCGCCGTCCCGGACGGAGTCCAGCTCGTGCTCAGCGGGCGGCGCGAGATCATCCCTCTCGTCGCCCGCGGCCGCGCTCGTGGCGACGTGCTCGAGCTGGGCGCATCCGATCTCGCGCTCACTGATGAGGAGGCGGTCGAGTTGGTCAGGGCTTCCGGCCTGGAGGTCGCAGACGACACGGTCGCGGAGCTCCGGCGGCGAACGGAAGGATGGGCAGCAGGCCTCTATCTTGCGGTGCTCGCCGCACGCGCCAGCGGTGCTCTCCCGCTCGTGGACGCGTCCGTCGACCGCTTCGTCGAGGACTACCTCCGCACGGAGCACCTGGCGCACGTCCCGAAGCGTCAGCTGTCGTTCCTCGCTCGGTCGTCCGTGTTCGACCGGATGTGCGCCGAGCTCTGCGACGCCGTGCTCGAGCGTCGCGACTCCCGCCGCGTCATCGAGACGATCGAGCAATCCAACCTGTTCCTCGTCCCGCTCGACCAC
>DATHTC010000477.1:0-4809 GCA_035463735.1 Gaiellaceae bacterium
CCCGGCGATCGTCTCCCGGGCGGCGAGGACGTCGTCGAGCGAGATCGGGGCGCCGGGCACGGCGCCCAGAATCCTCGACGCTCCCTCGCCGCGTCAAGCGTGGGCGTGCGCCCGGCCGTGGTCGTGCAGCGGCGCGCGGATCCGCTCATGGACGCCGCTCGCCCAGACCTCGAAGCCCAGCATCGCCTCCACGTACTCGCGGTTCGCGGCGACGTCGTCGTCGGCGCGGCGACGGAGGCTCTCGACGTGGTCGAGCCGGTGGCGCAGCTCCTCCGCAAGCGCGTCCCCGAGCAGCGACTGGAGCTCCCGCGTGGAGCCGGACTCGAGCGCGCGCTCGGCGACGGGAACGACGGGGCCGTGGCCACCGGGCGGCTTCAGCCCGGTGAACGGCGCGCCCTCGCCGAGCCGGTGCAGGCGCACGACGGTCTCGAACAGCCAGCGGTCCGCGAGCTCCTGCGCGTCGCCGCCCGGCGCGCGGACGGCCAGCGCCAGCGCGAACGCGTCGCGCACCTCGTCCTCGGCGCCCTCCGGGACGTACGGCAGGACGCGGTCGACGTCGCGGCGCGCGACGGCCGAGCGGACGGCGGCGACGACCGGGCCGTCGAGCGAGTCGCAGTGCGGAGGCATCCTCGGTCCACCTTTCGGGTCGGTGATCCGATCGTCGTCGCGGCCGTGCCGACGCGCGTCCGGGGATCCGCGGAGGCGCGCGCCGCTACATGCGCGACCGCAGCGCGAGCACGTTCGCCACGTAGCGGCTCGTCTCCGGGCCGACGCCGTGGCGGCGGACGGCGGCCGGGCCGCGGTAGTACGCCGCGAGCGCGAGCCGCTCGTCCCCCCCGAACTGACGCAGCAGGTGCGCCAGGAACGCGACGCCGACGCGGACGTTCCCGTCGGCGGTGTGGGCGATGCGGCGGCCGACGAGCACCTCCTCGACGAAGTCCCACGTCGCCGGCGTGATCTGCATCACGCCCCGTGCGCCCGCGGCGGAGATGACGTGGTTCTGGTGCCCGGACTCCTGCCATGCGAGCGCGCGGACGAGCCGCGCGTCGACTCCGTAGTGGCGCGCCCAGTGGCTCATGGAGTCGGCGATCGTTCGCGGCCGGTCCGTCTGTGGCGGCGCGGCACGGCCGGTGGGGTCGAGGATCCCGAGCGTCGCCGGGCCGGCGAGGCCGTCCGCGACGAGCCCCGCGCGCCGCTGGTAGCGGACGAGCGCGGCCCGCGTGGCGGGGCCGAAGCGGCCGTCGATCGCGCCCGGGTACGTGCCGGCGCGGCGCAGCAGGAACTGGAGCACGGAGACGTCCCAGCCGACGGCGCCGCGCCGGACGATGCGGCGGCCGAGGAGCGGGCGCCCCAGTGGCCCGAGGGCCGTACGGGTCCGAATTCCGGCGATGCCGTCGACGACGAGGCCGGCGCGCCGTTGGAACGCGCGCACGGCAGCCGCCGTCTGCGGGCCGGCGATGCCGTCGATCGCGCCGGCGTACAGCCCCTGGGCGCGGAGGGCGGCCTGGAGGCCCGCGACCTGGGGATTCGTGGCGGCAGTGCCGGGCGGCGCGGCAGCGAGCGCGGCGAGGACCGCGACGAGGGGGACGAGCCGTCTCGGGGACATGGTGGACGGACCTCGTTCGGGACCCCCCGCCCCAGTCCTCCCCGGTCGCCGCTACGCCGCCTCGACCCTCGCGGGCAGCGGCTCGATGGCCGGGAGGTCGCTGCGGCGCAGCGTCCGGACGTCCCGGACGAGCAGGATCGCGCTGGTGGAGACGACCACCCACGCGACGGAGATCCACAGCGTCGTCGACACGCCGATCGCAGCGGCCACCGGCCCCGCGAGCACGTACCCGAGCGGCATCAGCCCGAGCGAGCCCAGCCAGTCGTACGAGCTCACGCGGGAGAGCCGCTCCGCGGGCACGTGCTGCTGCAGCGTCGTCGCCCAGAGCGCCATGAACAGCCCCATCACGGCGCCGCCGACGGCCTGCGCAGGCGCGATCAGCCACACGGGCGCGGCCAGCGCGAGCAGCGACAGCGGCACCACCTCCCAGAGCACGAGCGTGCAGCAGACGAGCAGCGGCCGCGCCGGGCGCCAGCGCAGCGCCACCGCTCCGCCGACGAGGCTGCCGGCCGCCCACGCGGACGAGATCGCGGCCCACGCCGTCGCGCCGCCGAGCTCCTCCTTCGCGACCACCGGTCCGAGCACGTAGAAGGGCGCGACGACGAAGAAGAGGTACGTCCCCGCCCAGGCGATCAGGGTCCAGAGCCAGGTGCGGGAGACGAGCTCGTCCCAGCCCTCGCGGAGCTCGCGGACGAAGCTCGTGCGCGCGGCCCGGTCGATCGCGCGGGGAAGGCTCAGCGCGAGCAGGCAGGTGCCGCTGACGGCGAAGGTGACGGCGTTGAAGGCGAACGCGAGCCAGGGCCCGGAGACGGCGACCAGGACACCGGCGATCGCGGGGCCGGCCATGAGCATCGCGCCGTTCGAGACGCCCAGGAGCGCGTTCGCCTGCTGGAGCCGCTCGGGCGGGACGGTGTGAGGGACGACGCCGGTGTAGGCCGGCTGGAAGAACGCCTCCGCGGTCCCGAACACGGCCATCAG
The DNA here is from genome assembly GCA_035463735.1 of Gaiellaceae bacterium. GTDB lineage: Bacteria > Actinomycetota > Thermoleophilia > Gaiellales > Gaiellaceae > DATHTC01. Next base: position 2,585 of record DATHTC010000477.1, read on the forward strand.
CGCCGCCAGGTGCCAGACCTCCGCGGCGCCGGTGACGAGCAGCAGCGCGATCGTGAGGTGGACGGAGCCGCGGACCACGTCGGAGGCGACCATCACGAGCTGGCGCGGGAGCCGGTCGGCCCAGACGCCCCCCGCGAGCAGGAAGAGGACGAGCGGGAGCGTCTGCGCAGCGAGCACGAGCCCGAGGTCGGTCGCCGAGCCGGTCAGGTCGAGCACGGCGAACGCGAGCGCCACCGGCACGAGCGCGTTGCCCAGCATCGAGGTCGTCTGGCCGAGCCAGAGGAGCCGGAAGTCGCGCTCCCGCAGCGCGGCGAGCATCTCCGACGCCCTCACCGGCTCAGTCTAGAAGCCTGTCGAGGCTAGGTCTGCGTGTACTCGGGGCCCGAGCCGCCCTCGGGCGGCGTCAGGCGCCCGCCCTTGGCGGTGATCGCGCCGCACTGGACGCAGTTGGACGCGTTCACGCGCACCGTGACGGTGCCCGCCCCGTCGGACTCGCCGAGCTCGTACACCTGCGCGGGGCACATCCGCACCCACGTCTCGGCGAGCCGCAGCGGCACCTCGCGGCGGATGCGGATGTGGTTCGGCTGGTCGTCGCGCGTCTTGTTCCCGGACAGGAAGACGGAGGAGAGCTTGTCGAACGTGAGCTTCCCGTCGGGCGCGGGGTAGCGCTTCGCACGGTCGGTGCGGATGAGCTCGTGGGCCGCGTTCGGCTCCGACCGGTACTCCTTCGGGGGGAAGCGACCCTTCGTGACGGTCATCATCGACGCGTAGGCGCCCCCGAAGAAGAACCCCTTGTCGAAGACCTGGCGCATGTTCCGCACCTCGCGGAGGTCGCGCACGACGTAGCTCGAGCGAAGCTCCTCGTCGTACGAGTCGAGGGCGCCGATGCGGCCGGGGTTCTCGCCGCGGCGGAGCGCGCGCCAGGCCGCCTCCGCCGCGAGCCGTCCGGACTCCACGGCGTAGTGGATCCCCTTCAGGGTCGGCACGTTCACCAGCCCGGCGCCCTCCCCGGCGAGCAGCAGCCCGGGCGCGTTGAAGCGGCTCGGGAGCGCGTGGTAGCCGCCCTCGGTGATCGTCTTCGCCCCCCACGCGACGCGTTCCCCGCCGTCGAGGAGCTTCTGCATCAGCGGGTGCGTCTTGAACTCCTGCAGCACGTCGTGGACGGAGAGCTCGGCGTCGCGGTACTCGAGCCCGGCGACGAAGCCGACGGACACGAGCTCGTCGCCCATCGGGTAGACGAACGACCCGCCGAACTCGCCGTAGCGCGCGCGCTTGCGCAGCGGCCAGCCCATCGTGTGGACGACGTGTCGCAGCGGCCGCGGCACGCGCCAGACCTCCTTCACGCCGAGCGCCCACACCTGCGGGTGGTCGCCGCGCAAACCGAACCGGTCGAGAGCCGCCCCGGTGAGGTGACCGGCGGTGCCCTCGGCGAGGACGGTGACGCGCGCGACGATGTCGGAGCCCGGCTCGAAGTTCGGCAGCTCCTCGCCGTCCCGCCCGCGGCCCCTGTCCCCGGTGCGGATCCCGCGGACGCGCCCGTCGGCGACGAGCAGCCGCTGCGCGGCGGTCTCGGGGAGGATCATCGCGCCGCCCGCCTCCGCCTGCTCGGCCAGCCACCGGCCCAGCTCGGAGACGGAGACGACGAGGTTGCCGTGGTTCTGCATCGTCGGCGGCGGCGGGATCCGGATCGCCCGCGAGCGCGTGAGCAGGTACACCGCCTCGCCGGGCACCTCGCCGTAGCTCGGGAGCTCGTCGAGCTCGGGTCGGCCCCGGAAGAGCGTCCGCAGCGCCCGCGGGTTGAGCACGGCTCCCGAGAGGAGGTGCGAGCCCGGCTGCTTGCCCTTCTCGATCACCGCCACCGGCACCTCGCCGAGCCGCTCGGCGGTGTCCGGGTCCTCCTCCATCAGCTGCCCGAGCCGGATCGCGCACGCCAGCCCGGCCGGGCCGGCGCCGACGATGCACACGCCGACCTCGATCCGCTCGTCGGGCGGGTCGGTGGGAGCGGCGATCGCCTCCGAGGGGTCGAACGGGGGCGGGTGGTCGAGCGGCCGGACCCCGTTCATCCGCCCTTGCGCTGGCGGACGAGCTCCGCGAGCTTCGGCACCACCTGGTGCACGTCGCCCACGACGCCGAGGTCGGAGTACTCGAAGATCGGCGCGTTCGGGTCCTTGTTGATCGCGACGATCGTGCCCGAGCCCTGCATCCCGACCTTGTGCTGGATCGCG
>DATHTC010000478.1:0-10908 GCA_035463735.1 Gaiellaceae bacterium
GGGATCGCAGCCCGCGAGGCGGGCGCATCCCGCCCGTCAACCTCATCGGCCCCGAGGACCACGTCGCGCGGCCGGAGCGCCCGCCCCGGAAGGGGCGCGCGCGGAGGCCAACGACCACGCCCTCCCACGTCCGCCTACGCAACGGCGCCATGCAGGCCGAAGCGCGCTTCATGCGCGCGAGAGGCCAAGACGACGCCCCACCGACGCGACCCGGCGAAGGAGGGGCCAACGGGGGAACCACGGGTTCCCCCGTTCACGGATCGTAGAACCAGAAGAACCCGACGGTCCCCGGTCCCGCGTGCGTCCCGACGACGGCTCCCAGTGTCGTCACGAGCTCCACCTCTGCCTGCGGGCGCTCGCGCCGCACCATCTCCACGAGCGCCTCCGCCTTCGCGGGCGCGTCCGCGTGCGCGATCCCGACGCGGAGCCCGGGGCCGTCCGGCGTGCCGGCCCGGAACCGCTCGACGAACTCCATGAACGCCTTCTGGTTTCCCCGCACGCGCTTGACCGGCTCGATCTCGCCCTCGCGCAGCGACAGGATCGGCTTGATGTTGAGGAGCTGCCCCGCCATCGCGCGGGCCTTGCCGATGCGGCCGCCGCGCTGGAGGAACTCGAACGTGTCGACGGTGAACAGGAGGCCGGCCCGGTCGGCATAGCGCGCGACGAGCTCCTCCACCTCCTCGTCGGTCGTTCCGCGCTCGAGCCGCCGCAGGATCGCGAGCCCGAGCATCGCGATCGCGGCCGACGCCGTCCGCGAGTCGAGCACCCGGACGCGGTCGCCCCCGACCTGACCCGCCGCGAGCTCGGCGCTCGCGAACGTGCCCGAGAGCTTGCTCGAGATCTGGAGCGAGAGCACCCGCTCGTAGCCGCCGAGCTCCTCGTAGACGGCGAGGAAGTCCTGCGGCGTCGGCTGCGAGGTCGTGGGCAGCTCCGGCGCGCTCCGGAGCCGCGCGTAGAAGTCCTGCGGGCCGAGGTCGACGTAGTCGCGGAAGCTCTCCTCGCCGAAGCGCACGTAGAGCGGCACGACCCGCACGTTCGGGAACCGCTCGGCCGCCTCGGGGAAGTCCGCGGTCGAGTCGAGCACGAGCGCGGTGTTCTCGGCGGTCAGCTCCACGCGGCCTCCCGCCCGGCGGCCTCGTGGATCGCCGCCACGATCGCGTCGAGCTCCTGGTTCTTCGAGAGGCACCTGACGGCGCCCGCCTCGAGCAGCGCGTCGCCCTCCCGCGGGTTGATCGAGGCGGTGAGGCAGACGACCGCCGTGTCCGGACAGGCCTCGCGCACCGCCGCGGTGGCCTGGACCCCGTCCAGGCCGGGGAGCCGGTAGTCCATCAGCACGACGTCCGGCCGGTGCTCACGGCACGCGGGCACGGCCTCGCCGCCGTCGCCAACCGACGCGACGACCTCCACGTCGGTCCGCATCCCGAGGAGCAGCTCGAGCGTTTCGCGGAAGACCTCGTTGTCCTCGACCAGGAGGATCCGGATCGGCCCGCGCACAACGCCACTCTAGTGAGGGCCGGCCGCTCGCGTTCCCGGCGCGCCGCTGGGCGCGTGGAGGGAGGGTGCACAGTGCACGACGCACCGGCGCCCGACCGGAGCGCGGCCAGCGGTGCGAGACGCAGCGCGGAGCCGGGCTCCGCCCGGTGGGAGCGGTCGCCGGCCGGGGGCGCGAGAGCCCTACTCGGCCGAAATGAGCAACGGGTAATGGGGCTGCCCGCCGTCCTGCACCTCGACCTCGAGCCCCGGATGCTCCTCCTCGATCCACGCGCGGAGACCGTTGAGGGCCGGCGGCCGGTCGCCGGTGAGCAGCGTGAGCACGTCGCGCGGCTCCGCCAGCAGCCGCCCGAGCACCGCGCGCGCCACCTCGTCGAAGCGGGCGCCGGAGGCGACCGCCTCGTCCTCGACGAGCCCGAGGTACTCGCCCTTCCGCACCGCGACCCCGTCCACCTCCGCGTCGCGAGAGGCGACGGTGACGGCGCCCGTCGCGAGCGCCGCGAGCGACTCGTGCATCTCTCCCACGTTCGCCTCCGCCGAGCGATGGGCGTCGTAGACGACGAGCGCGGCGAGGCCGGCGGGGATCGACTCGGTCCGGATCACCCGCACGGGCTTCGACGCGTGCCGCGCCGCCTGCTCGGCCGACATGACGACGTTCGCGTTGTTGGGCAGGACGATCGCCTCGGGCGCAGGCGACGACTCGATCGCGTCCAGGATCTCCTGCGTCGACGGGTTCATCGTCTGGCCGCCCTCGATGATCCGACCGGCGCCGAGGCTCGCGAACAGTCGCCGGTTGCCCTCGCCGGCGACAACCGCGACCACCTCGGTCGCCTTCTCCTCCTCGGGCGGCGCGTGCTCGGTGAGGCGCTCCTCGCGCGCGACGGTCTGCGCGTGCATGTTGGCGATCTCGATGCGGTCGATCGTGCCGGCTCCGACGCCCAGCGACAGCGCCGCACCGGGATCGTCCGTGTGGACGTGCACCTTCAGCGCCGTGGCGTCGCCCACGACGAGCAGCGAGTCGCCGAGCCGCTCGAGCTCGCCCTCCAGCGCCGACACGTCCAGGTGCTCGCCTTCGACGACGAAGACCGTGCAGTAGCGGTAGCGCGACAGCTCCTGGTGGATCGCCTCGACCGACAGCTCCTCCTCGGACGGCGCCTCCGGGAGCGGCTCGCCACGGACGGCCGCGGCGATGCCGCGCACGATCTCGAGCAGTCCCGCACCGCCCGCGTCGACGACGCCCGCCTCCTTGAGCACGGGCAGCAGGTCCGGCGTCCGCGCGAGCGATTCCTCGCCTGCCCGCACGAGCTCCTCGAGCAGCTCGCCCACCTCCAGCTCGGGGTGCGCGCGCCGCTCCGCCTCCTCCGCGAGCTCGCGGGCGACGGTGAGCATCGTCCCTTCGACCGGCCTGCGGACCGCGCGATAGGCGGCGTCGCTCGCGCCGCGCAGCGCGCGGGCGAGGAGCGGTGCGTCCACCGGCTCGGGCTGCGCGAGCGCCTCGGCAGCGCCGCGGACGATCTGGCTGAGGATCACGCCCGAGTTCCCGCGCGCGGACATGAGCGCGGCGCGGGTGAGCTCGTGCGCCAGGGACGCGCGGTCGGGCGTCGAGGACCGCTCGAGCGCCTCGATGACGCCGCGGCCCGTGAGCGTGAGGTTGGTGCCCGTGTCGCCGTCGGGCACCGGGTAGACGTTGAGGTCGTCGATCCGGCGGCGGTTCGCCTCGAGTGACGCGAGCGCCGCCGCCGCGAGTCGCCTCACGGTGTCGAGGTCGCTCACGACCGGCGGACGTCCTCGATGTGCACCTCGACCGCGGCGACCGAGAGGCCGGTCAGCCGCGTCACCTCGTAGGCGACACGCGAGCGGACGGTGGCACCGACCTCGGCGAGGTTGAGGCCGTACTCGACGACCACGTGGAGGTCGATCCGGAGCCCTTCCGGCGTCCCCTTCACCCCGATCCCGCGCGTGGGCCGCTCGGGGAGGAGCTTCCCGATCGCGGCCCGGGGCGCCATCGCGACGACGCCGTACGACTCGGCGGCGGTCCGGGCGACGATCTGCGCGACCACCTCGTTCGAGATCGTGATCTTCCCCAGGCTGGACGAGAGCACCTCGGCTGCCTCCATGCTCGTATTTGACCCTATTCGCAGCCCCGGGGTTGCGGTCGGGGCCGCGGCGGAGGTTCGGCTACACTCCCGCGCGCCGTGTCGAAGGTGTGCGCAGTCTGCGGGAAGAAGCCCTCGTTCGGGCACAACCGCAGCCACTCGATGGTCGCGACGAAGCGGCGGTTCGACCCGAACCTCCAGCGCGTCCGGGTGGTGCTCCGCGGGAAGCCCCAGCGGGCCTACGTCTGCACGCGCTGCCTCAAGGCCGGCAAGGTCGAGAAGGCCGTCTAGCCCGAACGCCGTCGGCCGCCGGTCGCTCCCGCCGGGCGGAGCCCGGCTTCGCGCCCGGCTCGAGCCGCCGGCCGCCCTCCAGTCGGAGGGCCGTGCGTCCGCACTGTCCCTCCTCCCTGCGGGACGCCCAGCGGCACGCCGACGACGTTCGGGGCGCCCGGTCGGCCGACGCCCTTCGGGCGACTACCCTGCGGCAGCCGCGCGCAGCCGCGAGAACGCGTCGGCCATCTCGAGCGCGCTCCGCACCGCATCTGCGGCCCGCTCCACGCGGGCCTCCGCCTGCTCGGACGTCTCCACGGTGAGCACACCGAACGCGACCGGCACTCCCGTCTCGAGGCCCGCGAGCTGGAGGCCACTCGCCGCCTCGCCGGCGACGTAGTCGAAGTGCGGCGTCTCGCCGCGGATCACGCACCCGAGCGCGACGATGCACGCGAACCGGCGCGTCTTCGCCAGCGCCATCGCCGCGAGCGGGAGCTCGAACGCGCCGGGCACGGGCATCACCGTGACGAGAGAGGCCGGGATGCCGAGCTCGGCCAGCTCCTCGACGGCCCGGTCGAGCATGCGCGAGGTGACGTCGCCGTTGAAGCGCGAGACGACCACGGCGACGGGCCTGCGCCCACCCTCGGGCGAGCCCTCGACCACCACGACGCCGTCGGGCACCGCCAGCTCGCCGGGGGCGTGCTCGGTGGTCCGGAGCGGCGTCCCGTCGTCCACGAGCGCCTCCTCGTCGAGGAACGGGTGCTGCTCGCCCAGCCGCTCGCTCACGCCTCGCCGTCCTCGTCGCTCTCGAACGTCAGGTCCTTGAGGTCCTGGTGGTGCAGCCGGTGGCCGAGCTTCTCGCGCTTCGTCACGAGGTAGCGACGGTTCTCAGCGTTCGGCGCCACCTCGAGCGGCACCTGCTCGACGACGCGCAGGCCGAAGCCCTCGATGCCGGTCAGCTTCCGCGGGTTGTTCGTGAGCACCCGGATCGTCGAGAGACCGAGGTCGGCGAGGATCTGGTTGCCGATCCCGTAGTCGCGGGCGTCCGCGGGGAAGCCGAGCGCGAGGTTCGCCTCGACGGTGTCGAGGCCGCGCTCCTGCAGCTCGTACGCCTTCAGCTTCTCGAGCAGCCCGATCCCGCGTCCCTCCTGCGCCATGTAGAGGAGCACGCCCCGCTCCTCGGCGGCGATGCGCGCGATCGCGGTGTCGAGCTGCTCGCCGCAGTCGCAGCGGAGCGAGTGGAAGACGTCGCCGGTGAGGCACTCGGAGTGCACGCGGACGAGCACGTCCTCTGCGCCCTCGACGTCGCCCTTGACGAGCGCGACGTGGTGCTTGCCCGTCAGCTTCTCGCGGAAGGCGACGGCGGTGAACTCCCCGAGCACGGTCGGGAGCCGCGTCGCGACGACTCGCTCGATCAGCTTCTCGTGCCGGCGACGGTGCTCGACGAGGTCGGCGACCGAGACGAGCAGCAGCCCGTGGCGCTCGCAGTACGGGATCAGGTCGGGGACGCGGGCCATCGTCCCGTCCGGGTTCATGATCTCGCAGACGACGCCGGCCGGGATCAGCCCCGCCATCCGCGCCAGGTCGACCGAGGCCTCGGTCTGTCCCATGCGCTCGAGCACGCCGCCGCGCTTCGCCCGCAGCGGGAAGATGTGCCCCGGCCGCACGAGGTCGTCGGCGCCCTTCGACGGGTCGATCGCTACCTGGATCGTGTGCGAGCGGTCGTGCGCCGAGATGCCGGTGGTGACGCCCTCGCGGGCCTCGATCGTGACGGTGAAGGCCGTGCCGAGCGGCGCCTCGTTGTGCTCGGTCATCGGCGGCAGCCCGAGCTCGTCGCAGCGCTCCTCCGTGAGGCAGAGGCAGATCAGCCCGCGCGCGTGCGTCGCCATGAAGTTGACCGCCTCGGGCGTCGCGAACTGCGCCGCGATCGTCAGGTCGCCCTCGTTCTCGCGGTCCTCGTCGTCGACGACCACCACGAACTTCCCCTGCCGGATCGCCTCGAGCGCGTCCTCGATGGGCGCGAACACCCGCGTCTCCGTGGCCACGGCGCTCATCGTAGCCCTCGCCTCTCGAGCAGTCGCTCGACGTACTTCGCGAGCACGTCGCCCTCGAGGTTGACGGCGTCGCCGGGGCGCAGCGACCCGAGCGTCGTCACCTCGCGCGTGTGGGGGATCAGCGCGATCCGGAAGCCGGCGTCGTCGACCTCCGCGACGGTGAGGGAGACGCCGTCGACCGCGATCGAGCCCTTCTCGACCACGTACGCGAGCAGCTCGGCGGACGGGTCGACCCAGATCCCCTCCTCGTCGACGGCCCGGACTCGCCCGACACCGTCGACGTGCCCCTGCACGACGTGGCCGCCCATCGGGTCGCCCGCACGGAGCGCCGGCTCGAGGTTGACCGCCTCCGCGAACGGTCGTACGCGGGAGACGGTCTCGGGCACGACGTCGAATGCGAGCGTGTCCGGGCCGCGCTCGACGACGGTCAGGCAGACGCCGTTCACCGCGACCGAGTCGCCGACTGCTGCGTCGACGGCGCCGCGCTCGACGACGAGACGTCCGTCCTCGAACGAGCGCACGCGGCCGAGCTGCTGGACGATCCCGGTGAACACGGCCAGGAGGCTAGCCGCGCCGCAGCCGCTGGAGCAGCGTCCCCGTCACGCCTTCCCCTCGAAGCCGCCGGCCTCGGGGAACGCGAGCGCGAAGCCCAGCAGCAGGAGGAGCGCCCCCTTGACGGCGACGTCGAGCGCCAGCCACGCGCGTCGGCTCACGGCAGGTGGAGGTAGGCCTCGAGCAGGACGTCGTCGCCGACCTGCCGCGAGGACAGCCCCTCCAGCGCGAGGGGGCGCGGGAGCGCGTCCACGATGCCGGGCCCGTCGCCGGACAGCGTGGGCGCGACGAACAGCAGCAGCTTGTCGACGAGGTCGGCGCGGAGGAACGCGCCGGCGAGCGTGGGCCCGCCTTCCAGCAGCAGCGACTGGACGCCCTCGCCGCCGAGCCGCGCGAGGGCCTCGTCCAGCGGCAGGTCGACGAGCTCGAGCTCCGCCCCGGGCGGGAGCGGCCCGCGCCCGAACACGAGCCGGCGCGGCTGCCGCGCCGCCCCCACGTCGCGGGCGTCGAGCCGCGGCGCGTCGGCACGGAACGTCCCCATCCCGACGGCGACGGCGTCCGAGGCGGCACGGAGCTCGTGCACGAGCCGCCGACTCTCGTCGCCGGTCACCCACCGCGACCCGGGGACGGTGACGCGGCCGTCGAGCGTCGCCGCGACCTTGTACGTCACGAACGGCCGGCCGTGTGCGACCCAGGTCCGCCACGCCTCGTTCTGCCGCCGCGCGGCAGCCGAGTCGCGGAGCTCCACCTCGACGCCCGCCTCGCGCAGCCGCTCGAGGCCCCCCGCGGCCGCCGGGTTCGGGTCGAGCGACCCCGCGACGACGCGCGCGACGCCCGCCGCGAGCACGCGGTCCACGCACGGCGGCGTCGCGCCGTGGTGCGTGCACGGCTCCATCGTCAGGTAGAGAGTCGCGCCCCGTGCGCGCTCGCCCGCGGCGTCGAGCGCGACCACCTCCCCGTGACGCGAGCCGTGCTCCTCCGTCGCCCCCTCCCCCACGACCTCGCCGTCCCGGACGACGACGGCGCCGACCGTTGGGTTCGGGTACGCGCGCCCGAGAGCGGCGTCGGCGAGCGCGAGCGCCCGCTCCAGGCTCACGCCGCGGCCCGCAGCAGGCGCGCGTACGCCTCCGCGGGATCGACGCTCGCGAAGATCGCGCTCCCGGCGACGAGGAGCTGCGCACCCGCCGCGCGCACCGCCCCCACGTTCCCGTCGCCGATACCGCCGTCGACCTGGACGAGCACGCGAGGCGGGAGCAGCGCGCGGAGCTCACGGATCCGGGACAGGGCCTCCGGCATGAACGACTGGCCGGAGTAGCCGGGATGGATCGACATGCAGAGGCAGATGTCGGCGTCCTCCGCGGCCGCGGCCGCGACCTCAACGGCCGTCTCGGGGTTGAAGACGATCCCCACGCCGAGCCCGAGGCCGCGGGCCAGCGCGATCGTGTCGGCCGGTTCGGGCCGGACCTCGACGTGGAAGGTGACGGAGTCGCCCCCGGCGCGGGCGATCTGAGGGATGTGGCGGTCCGGGTCGTCCACCATCAGGTGGCAGTCGAGGACGCCGCCGCGGGCGTGCACGCGCTCGGCGATCGCCTCCAGCACGATCGGCCCGATCGTGATGGGCTCCACGAAGTGGCCGTCGCCGACGTCGAAGTGGAGAATGCGCGCGCCCGCGTCGAGGAGCGTGTCCACCTGCTCCCCGAGCCGCGCGAAGTCGGCCGCGTACAGCGACGGCTCGACTTCCACCTCGCGTGCCCACTCCGCCCAGCCCACGGCCGCGATCTTAGGCCCGGCCGCGGGTGAGCAGCCGCGCCGCAGCGACCATGTCGGCATTCGGGCCCCACCCGAGCGCGTGGACGAACGACCAGGCCCGCATCCGCTCCCGGTCGAGCCCCAGCTCGTCGTGGAGGAGGTCGAGGCGGCGCTCGACGGTGCGGCGGTCGGGGACCGGCCGCCGGTCGCGGACGACGGAGGCGACGTCGAAGGCCGGGTCGCCGACGAGCGGCTTGGGGTCGATCGCGACCCAGCCGCGATCCGACCGGATCACGTTGCCGCCGTGGAGGTCCTGGTGCAGCACGACCGGCGGGACCGGGTCCGCGAGCAGGCCCTCGAGCGTCGAGCGCCATTCGTCGAGGAGGCGGCGCTCGACGGCCGGCAGCTCGTCGGCCCACGAGGCGGCCGCGTCCGCGAGCGCCCGGAACGGGTGACCCGGCGGCGGCTCGCGGTGGAGCCGCCGGAGGATCCCCGCGACCTCGCGCGTCGCCTCGTCGTCCGGCAGCGCCCAGGCCTGCGTTCCCGGCTCCGCCCGCTCGACGAGGAGCGCTCCTCGCGACGGATCGTGCTCGAGCAGCGCGACGGCACCGACGCCGCCCCAGAAGGCGAGCGCGTCCGCCTCGTGCTCGCTCTCGGGCTCCGGGAAGTTCAGCTTCAGCACGGCGCGGGTGCCGTCGCCGCGCTCGGCCGGGAGCACCAGCGACACGAGCGCGTCCCGGAACGGCTCGCCGAGGCGCAGCGACCAGCGCTCCGCGCACTCGGCGGCCAGGCGCGGCAGCCGCTCGAGCCACTCGTGGCCGCCGGGCTCCTCCCGCCACCAGCCGAGCACGTCGGGGACGGCGATCACGGCACCTGCAGCCGCGCGACGAAGAAGCCGGACGTGCGGTGGCGGTGCGGCAGCGTCAGCAGGAACTCGGGTCGTCGCGGGTGGCGGAACCGCGGCCACTCGTCTGCGAGCGTCGGGTCGATCTCGAGCCCGGCGGCGTCGACGACCGCCTCGTTCTCGTCCGCGTTGACGGTGCAGACGGCGTACACGAGCGTGCCGCCGCTGCGCACGCGTGCGGCCGCGGCGCGCAGGAGCGCGAGCTGCAGCTCGGGGAGCGGCGCCGCGCGCCAGCGGAGGTCGGGGCGGGACGCGAGCACGCCGAGCCCGGAGCACGGCGCGTCGACGAGCGCCCGGTCGAAGCCGCCGAGCTCGGCCGGGAGCGCGAGCCCGTCCGCCTCGACCACGGTCACGTTCGCCGCCCCGAGACGGGCCACGTTCTCGCGCAGCTCACGCGCACGTCCGGGATGGATCTCGACCGCGGTGACGTCGCCGGCGAGCATCGTCGCCTTGCCGCCCGGCGCGGCACAGAGGTCGAGCACACGCTCGCCCTCCCTCGAGCCGAGGGCCAGCCCGACGAGCTGCGACGCTGCGCTCTGCGGCCAGACGCGCCCCTCGGCGAGCGCCTCCTCGTCCACGCGGGCGACGTGGAACGCGCCGGGCACGTCCGGATCCGGCTCGCCCGGCGGCTCGCCACGCACCAGCCGGATCACGGTCGGCAGCGGCTCATTCTGGGCGCGCATCAGCGCGAGCGCCTCCACCTCCCCGAGGTCGCGGCGCCAGACCTCCCAGACCCAGTCCGGGTACGACTCCTTCAGCGGCCCGTCCGGCAGCGCCGCGAGCAGCGGCCCGATTCCATCGGCCACGCGGCGCAGGACCGCGTTCGTGAACGGGACCGCGCGCGCGAGACGGGCGCGGCGGACGAGCTCCACCGACTCGTTGACGGCCGCGTAGCGCGGCACCCCCTCCACCCACCCGAGCTGGTACGCGCCGAGCCGGAGCGCCGCGCGGACGGGCGCGTCGAGCCGTGCGACGCGGCGCCGGCCGAGCGTCTCGAGCGCGTGGTCGACCGTGCGCACGCGCTGGACGGCGCCGTACGCGAGCCGCCGCGCGAGCGCGCGGTCGCGGTCGTCGAGGCCGGTGGACGCGGTCGCGAGCGCGCGGTCGGCGAAGGCGTCCTGCTCGAACACGCGCAGCAGCACCTCGTAGGCCGCGCGTCGTGCCGGCGAGATCGTCACCCCGCGAGCATGCCGGGCGGGGCCTCGTTTCCGAGTCGAAAGCGGACAAGTAACAGACTGTTACTTGTCCCGTTTCACGTCGTATTCGGGCGCGCCGCGGAGGCCGCGGAGGAACGCCTCGTACGTCATCCGGCGGCGGCCCTCGGGCTGCACCTCGTCCGGGACGAAGCGGCCGTCGTCGACGCGCGCCCGCCAGACGGTCACCCGCCGGCCGTGGAGCTCCGCCCACGCCCCGATGTGGGGCGAGAGCGCGCGCACGACCCGCACCGCACGGGCGGGGTCGTCGAGGTCGAGGCGGCGGTCGTCGGGGCCGATCTTGTCGGCGTACGTGACGCCGGCCTCGGGCTGCGGCACGAAGCTGGGACTCGGCAGCACCTCCGCGAGCAGGTCTGCCGCGACCTCGGCCGCGCGGACGTAGACGGCGACGGCGTCGTCCTCGTCGCGGATCGGAAATGCCCGCTGCGCCGCGATCGGCCCGGCATCCAGCGCCGTCACCGTCTCGTGGATCGTTACGCCCGTCTCGGCGTCGCCGGCCATGATCGCCCGCTCGACCGGCGCCGCTCCCCGCCACCGCGGCAGGAGCGAGGGGTGGACGTTCAGCCACAGCGTGCGCG
>DATHTC010000479.1:0-2012 GCA_035463735.1 Gaiellaceae bacterium
GAGACGCCGCCATGGAGGCCGAAGCGCGCTTCACGCGCGCGAGAGGCCAAGACGACGCCCCACCAACGCGACCCGGTAAAGGAGGGGCCCACGGGGGAACCATGGGTTCCCCCGTGATACCTAGGGGGGCGTCAGGGTGAAGATGACCGGATAGGTCGCCGAGTTGTTCTGCGTGTTCTGCTCGCCCTGAACCGGGACGACCTCGACGACGACCTGGGTCTTCTGCGCGAACTGGACGATCTGCCCGAGGTTCCGGAAGACCACCGTCTTCCGCTCCCCCGGATTGATGATGTCGATCGTCGCCTGCTTCTCGATCGGGCGGGGGCTCTGCTCGACGGTGAGGCGCACCCGCACCTGCACCTCCTGCGAGTCGCCCGAGTTCTCAACCGTCGACTCGAACGCGAGGTCGGCGGTCGCCACGATCGTGTTGTCCTGGTCCGTCCGCAGCGTCTGGCCGCCGGGGAGCGCACGGGTCGAGACGAGCCCGTTGCCGTGCGTGCCCGTCGGCGTGCCGCCCGTCGACGCGCCGCGGATACGGGTGAAGATCGGGGCCATCGCGCGCGCCGTGGCGAGGTCCGGGTCGGAGAGGAACACCGAGTCGGGCACCTCCACGCCCGACACGTCCTCCTGCTGGAGCGTCTGGACCGCGGGCGAGCGGAACAGGTCCTCCCACATCACGTCGCTCGCCACGAAGCGGCGCATCTGCGTCGCCAGCAGCTCGCCCGCCTCGTTCTGGCGCGAGCCCGCCTGCTGGAAGGCGTCCTGGAGCCTGCGCAGCCCGCTCATGCGCTGCTCGAGCGCGATCACGGCCTGCCGGTGCTCCTCCCGCAGCGGCCCCGGAGGCACCACCTCGCGCGCCCGCGCGACGTCCTGCTCCTGCTGCTGGGCGAGGCCGCCGAGCCGGTTCTGCAGCTGGTTCTGCCGGATGCCGGGCGTCGTCAGCACCGTGTTGAGCTGGCGCCCGACCTGCTCCGAGTCGGTCGCGACCTGGCCGAGCTCGTTCATGTAGTCGCGGTACGCGTCCCGCTTGCTGTCGCTGCGGCAGCTCTGCACCCAGAACACGAGCAGGACGACGATCAGGATCGCGAACGCGACGAGTCCGACGAGCCGCACGAGCGGCGTGAACCCTGCCGGCGGGCGCATCGGCGGCCGCGGCGGCCTGCCCGAGCCGCGGCCCGGGGGCGGCCGCTCGACGCCTCGCCGGCGCGGTGGCGCCTCCTGCGTCGGAGGCTCGTCGAAGAAGTCGAACTCGATGTCGCTGCCGCGCTCGCTCATCGGCCGTGGATGGAGCCGAATCACTCTACTGCGTGGGCCGGAGGGCGCAGGAACGACCCGGTGCGCGGCTAAGAGGGGCGGCATGTCCCAGGCCGCCGCAGCGCACGCGACCGAGCACCTCGTCGCGGGCCGGTACCGCCCGCTCCGTCCGCTCGGCAGCGGCGCGTCCGGGTCGGTCTGGCTCGCGCGCGACGAGGCGTCCGGGCTCGACGTCGCGCTGAAGATCGTCGCGCGGGAGGGCAAGGCGGGGGCGAGGGCCGAGCGGGAGGCCGTCGCCGCCGCGCGGCTGCGCCACGAGCGCTGCCTGCGCTGCTACGGCGTCGGGCGCGACGACGACCACGTCTACATCGCGTACGAGTACGTGCCGGGACGGACGTTGCGGGAGGCGATGCGGGCCGGCGACCTCGACGACGCGCGCGCCCTCGAGGCGGCGGCACAGATCCTCGACGGGCTGGCGCACGCGCACACGCGCGGGATCGTCCACCGCGACGTGAAGCCCACGAACGTCCTGCTCTGCGACGGCCCCGAGGTCGCCGTTCGCCTCCTCGACTTCGGGCTCGCGCAGTTCGACGCGGGCGAGACGCTGACGGCCGCCGGCGACGTCCCCGGGACCTTGGCGTACATCGCACCGGAGCGGCTCGGCGGCGCCACGGCGACGCCCGCCGCAGACGTCTGGGCCGTGGGCGTCCTCCTGTGGGAGGCGCTCGCGGGGACCCATCCCTTCTGGAAGGGCTCCG
>DATHTC010000480.1:0-3850 GCA_035463735.1 Gaiellaceae bacterium
CGCCGTAAGAACCGGGAGCACCAGGTCCGACTCGAACGCCGCCACGGCAGCACACTGCCTGCGCGACCAGGCGCAAGCCGGGTCGAGCTCCACCGCCTCGCTGCGGTTCATCTGGCACGGTGCCGCCGCCGCGGCTGCCCCAGCCTCGGGGTCGGGTACCGCTCACCCCTCCCGTCTGGGTCGACGACGTGGATGCGGGAGCAGAAGTCGCAGCCCGTGCCCGCGGTGCTCAGGAAGGCGATCCTCCGACCGTCGGGCGACCAGGCGAGGGCGTCGATGCGTCCGGCCCGCACAGCCAGCTTCCGGTGCCCGCTCACGCCGCGACGCGACTGGCCGGGCGGCAGGAAGCGCTGGGGCGCCGCCCGTGGGCGTCCGCGATCTGCTCCGCGCGAGGAGTCGCCCTCAGCGGTCGCGCGAGACGCTGCCCGCGCGCCGCGGGATCACGTCTCCTGCGCCTTCCCGATCAGGTGATGCCAGGGGCGCCACCAGCGCGTCAGCCCGACGTGGTCGCTGCCGCCCTCGCGCGCGATCACGAGCACGTCGCGGTGGGTCGGCTCGCCGAGGCGCTCGTGCGTCCACACCATCACGGCGTCGTATCCGTCGAAGTAGCAGAAAGCCCGCCCACCGGGCTTGCCGGGCCCGTGGAGCCACTGGAGCTCGCCGCCCCACGTGAAGGCATTGCAGCGACCGGTGTCGCGGCCGACGCCGCCGTGCCGGCGAAGCTCGGCCTCGTAGGCCGACGCGAGGTCGGCCGCGTTCCAGTAGGAGGAGATCTCCCAGCGGTCGGGCATGCCGTCGCCCGGGACGCAGGTGGCGGTCTGGATCGCCCGCGGCTCCGGCACAGCCTGCACCTTGCAGTCCTTCCAGAGCGAGGCGGGGACGACCGAGGCGACGCGCGTGTCGAGCGAGACGGGGACCCCGCCGCCGGATCCCTGCGCCAGCGGCATGGCGCTGCCCGCCCCGGGTCGGTCGGCGCCCGTCAGGTAGACGACGCCGGCCGTCGTGAAGGCGGCCGTGAGGACGACGCCGAGCGCGAGCCGCCAGCCCAGCGCCAGCGGCCAGCGCCGGGGTGCCGGCGCGTCGCGCTCCGAGGAGACATGGAACACGTGGACGGGGTCGGCGATGTTCTTCAGGCGCATGCGGCCGCGGTCGGTGTAGCGAAGCCCGTCGAGCGCGCCCACGAGCCGCGTGGTCCCCGCGCTGACGAGGACGTCGCCGCCGTTGGCACGTGCGCAGAGGCGGGCGGCCACGTTCAGCGCGGCGCCGCGGTAGGTGCCGTCGTCGAGCTGGACGGCCTCGCCGGAGTCGATCCCGATCCCCACCCTGAGTGGGAAATCGGGGTCGGCCTCCGTCGCCTCCGCGAACCGGGCCTGGAGGTCGACCGCCGCGCGGATCGCCTGACGGGCCGACGTGAACACCGCGACGCCTTCGTCGCCGCGCGCGTCGATGAGCGTGCCGCCGTGCGCCTCGATGCCGTCGCCCATCGCCGCGGCGAACTTCACGGCGAGCTGGCCGGCCGCTTCGTCCCCGTACTCCTCCGTGAAGCGCGTGTATCCGCGGATGTCGGCGATGAGGAAGGTGCGAACAATCACGACCGGGGCAGTATGCGCCGCGCCGCGCCCGCTTTGAGTACGGCGAGCCGTACGCGACGGGAGGTGCCACCCGTCCGTTCGTCCCGGTTCGACGGCTGTCAGACGTGCTCGAGCACGCGGTCGAGCGGCCGCGGCACGCGGTCGGGGTCGAGCGCCTCGACGAGCAGGCGCGCGTAGCGGATCTTCCGGCTGCCGCCGCTGCCCATGAATCGGCGGAGCTGCTCCTCGACCGGCCGCCCGCGCCACTCGGGCTGCTTCTGGAGCGTGCGGAAGGAGGCGAGGTCGCCCTGCGCCTCGACCACCTGCTGCACCGCGGCGGCCCCGAGCGCGCGGATGAGCTCGTCCTCGAGGTCGGCGTCGCAGACGAAGAAGCCCAGGCGCTCCATCCCCTCGCGCGTGAGGTCGGAGCCGAGCCCCGCGCGCTCGAGGCCGCGGCGGAAGTCGCGCTCCTCCCCGGCGTCGCAGAGGCCGGCGAGCCGGACGTCGAGCCCGCGCGGGCCGAACACCGTCAGGAACCGCCCGATCGCGTGCGCGCCGCCGATCGCGACGACGGAGACGCCCTCGTCGGCGAGGTCCCGGCCTCGCCGCTCCGCGAGCGCCTCGAGCGCGAACCGGTCGCTGAGGCCTTCGACGAGGACGACGGCGCGCGGGTCGGGAGCTACGTCCACGCCGCCATGTTCACAGCGGCCGGCCCGCGCCGCGAGCGGTCGGGGGCCGGCCGCGGAGCCGGGTCAGTCGAGCTCGAGCGTCGCGACCACACCGGCGTGGTCGGAGGGGAAGAACGGGAAGCTGCCCGCCGGCGCGTCGCCGATCACGCGGGCCGAGAGGGGCGTGATCCCGCCGCGGGCGAAGACGAGGTCGATCCGCTCGTCGTAGGGGATCGCGGGCGTGAGGTCGTCATGGCAGCACGTGAGCCCGGGGCCCGTACCCACGGCCGGCCAGACGTCGGCGTACCCGGCTCCCGCCAGCACGTTGTATGCCGGCTCGCCGGGCTCGGCGTTGACGTCGCCGAGCAGGATCGTCGGGCCGGGCCCGCCCGCTGCGCCCGCGAGGAGCTCGACCGCCTGGCCTGCTGCGACGAGCTGGGAGAACGCCTCCAGGTGCGTGTTCACGACCCGCACCGTGCGCCCGTGGAGCTTCACGTCCACGGCGGTCCAGCCCCGCTTCACCGTGATCCCGGACACCGGGGGCAGCATCGTGGTGAAGTTGCCGCTGCTGCTGGCGACCGTCTTCACGATCCCCGTCTGCCGGTCGGCGCGCACCAGGATCACGTCGCGGTCGGTGACGCGGCCGTCGAACACGAGCGCGGGCGGCGCGAAGACGGGCAGCTCCGCGTCGAGGTTCTCCACCACCGCCGCCGGGACGTAGTCGAGCCCGCGAGCGGCGAGCGCGTCGAGGAGGAGGTCGAGGAAGTCGTACGCGACCGTCTGCGCCGGCGCCGGGTCGAGGATGGGGCCCGTCCTGACGAGGACGACTTCCTGCAGGCCGACGACGTCCGGCCGCTCGGCGGCGATCTCGTCGGCCCACGATTCCGCCCGTCCGGCCGGGTCGGAGGCGACGAGCGTCGTCCACGCGAGCGGCGGCGGGACCGCGCCCGCGAGCACGCCGCCGACGTCGAAGCCGACGAAGAGGTTGCGCGTCTCCACGGTGATCCGGTGGCCCGACCACTGCTGCCCGCCCTCCGCCGAGGCGGCGGCGGGGAACGCTGCGGCGACGACGGCGATCGCCGCCGCGACAAGCCTGAGTCTCACGGTGCCTCCTTCCCCTCGAGAGTGTCACGGTTCTTACTCCGTCCGCGCGGTCCCGCGCGTGCGTAGGAACTACGGATGAAGCAGCGGCTGCTGCGCGGTACGTGCGTCTCATCCGTGTCCACCGACGCTCTCGCCGCCCGGGGAGGCGGCGCCACGAGCCGTCGCGGAAGGGAGAGGGCATGAAACGCAGGCTCATCGCCGGCGGGGCGCTCGTGGCAGCGGCCGCCGCGCTCGTCGCGCATGCCGGCATCGGCAGCCGGCTCGCGGCCAGCCCCGCGCAGGCGCAGTACGGCGGCACCCCGGTCAACGTCAACGCGGCGGGCTGCATCCTGTTCGGGAACGGGCACCGCACCGTGCCCGCCGGCTCGACCGTCGTGATCCGGAGCGGCTGGGCGAGCGGGAACCGAGGCGCCGTGCTGTCGTTCCTGGCCGCGCAGACCACCTGCACCGTGACCGCCGTGTAGCCGCGCGACTCAGCAGGTGTTGCGGCGGGTGGCGGTGTTGTTC
>DATHTC010000481.1:0-2719 GCA_035463735.1 Gaiellaceae bacterium
CGCGCGCGCGGCGGCGCGCATCGCCGAGCTGCTGTGAGCCCGGGCCGCCGGCTCAGGCGCCGGCGGGCGCGAGCCGCGCGGCGTGGGCGGGCAGGTAGTAGCGCTCTACGTACTCGGTCACCATGCGGCCGGTCGTGAACCGCGCGCCGACCTGCGCGATCGACTCGCGCATCATCCCGACCCACCGCCGCGGCACCCCGTCGCCGTCGCGCTCGTGGAACGCCGGGATCACCTCGCCCTCGAGCAGCGCGAGCAGCGCCGCGGCGTCGGCCGCGTCCCCGGCGGCCTCGTCCTCGTGCTCCTCGGCGGTGCCGATCGCCCACCCGAGCTCGGGCCCGTAACCCTCCGCCCACCAGCCGTCGAGGACGGAAAGGTTGAGGGCGCCGTTCATCCCGGCCTTCATCCCGCTCGTGCCGGAGGCCTCGAGCGGGCGCCGCGGGTTGTTCAGCCAGACGTCGACCCCCTGGACGAGGTGGCGCGCGAGCGTCATCTCGTAGTCCTCGAGGAACACGACGCGCCCCGCGAAGCGCGGATCGCGCGAGAGCTCGACGATCGTCCGGATCAGCGCCTTCCCGCCCTCGTCGGCCGGGTGCGCCTTGCCGGCGACGAGCAGCTGCACGGGGCGCTGCGGGTCGGTGCAGAGCGCCGCGAGGCGGGCCTCGTCGGCAAACAGGAGCGTCGCCCGCTTGTACGTCGCGAACCGCCGTGCGAACCCGATCGTGAGCGCGTCCGGGTCGAGGCCGAACCGGCCGGCGCCGCGGCCGCCGAGCTGCCGCTCGTACCGCCGCCGCGCGACCTCGACGAGCGAGGCCTTGCGCTCGCGGTGGATCCGCCAGAGCTCCTCGTGCGGGAGGGAGCGCGCGGCGTCCCACCGCGGCTCGCCGTCCGCGTCGCTGCCGAGCGCGGCTGCCAGCTCGGGCGCGATCCACGTCCGCGCGTGGACGCCGTTCGTGATGTGGCCGATGGGGACGTCGTCGACGCGCCGGTCGGGCCACAGCGGCGCCCACATCTCGCGCGCCACCCGGCCGTGCAGCTCGGAGACGCCGTTCGCGTAGGCGCTCGTCCGCAGCGCGAGCGGCGTCAGCCCGAACGTCTCGCCGTTCCCCTCCACCCGCGCGAGCTCGTCGAGCACCTCCCAGTCGACCCCGTACCGCGCCAGCTGCTCGCCGAGGTAGCGGCGCACGAGCCTGGGGTCGAACTCCTCGTTGCCGGCGGGCACAGGCGTGTGCGTGGTGAAGACCGTCGTCGCCCGCACCTGCTCGACGGCGTCGTCCAGCGACACGCCGCGCGTGAGCAGCACACGCACGCGCTCGAGCACGAGGAACGCGGAGTGCCCCTCGTTCATGTGGAAGACGGTCGGCTCGAGCCCGAGCGCCGCCAGCGCGCGAACCCCGCCGATTCCGAGCACGAGCTCCTGCCGGAGCCGCTGCTCGCGGTCGCCGCCGTAGAGCGTCCAGGTGACGCCGCTCGCGCGCTCCGAGTTGCCCTCCACGTGCGTGTCGAGCAGGAGCAGCCGCGTGCGGCCCGCCCGCGCCTCCCACACGCGTACCGAGACGTCCTCCCCGTCGAGGAGGACGCGGACGACGGCGCCCGTGTCACGGAGGGCCAGCCGCGAGGGGTCGTTGTCCGGGTACCGCTCGACCTGGCGCCCCTCCTCGTCGAGCCCCTGGCGGAAGTAGCCCTCGCGGTAGAAGAGCCCCACCCCGACGAGCGGCACGCCGAGGTCGGACGCGGACTTCAGGTGGTCGCCGGCCAGCACGCCGAGACCGCCCGAGTAGATCGGCAGGCTCTCGTCGAGGCCGAACTCCGTCGAGAAGTAGGCGACGAGGAACCCGTCGTCGCCGTGCTCGCGCTCCCACCAGGTCTCGCGCGCGCGCTCCCCGTCGGCCGCGGCGCGCGCGCGCTCGAGCGCGTCACCGAAGCCCGGGTCGGAGGCCGCCCGCTCGAGGGCGTCGTCGCCGACGTCGGCGAGCAGGGCCGTGGGGTTGTGCTCGACTCGCTCCCACGTCTCCGGATCGAGGCGCTCGAACAGCGCCCGGCCGGCCGGGTGCCCGCTGAAGGAGAAGTTCGCCGCCAGCTCGGCGAGGGCGGCGCGGACGCTCTGGGTGTCGGTCACGTGTCGGGGTGGGTTCGCGGCCGAGAAAAAGCCGCCGGCCGGCGGACGCGGGGACTCTAGCGAACAGCGCCGCCCCCGAGCCCGCCGCAGCATCTGCGGCTTCTGCTCCAACAACGTTCCCTGCGCCGGCGCCGGCTCGCCCCGCTAGCCTCGACCGCCGTGATGGCGATCGAGCAGACCGGACATCCGGCGCAACGCGTGGCTGCGAGCGGCTACGAGGTCCTTCGCGGAGTCGTTCCGCGGGAGGCGATCGAGCGGGTCCTGCGGCACGTCCACCTCGACCTCGTGCGCAACGGCGCGCCCGCCGAGACGATCGGCGAGTGGATCTGGGCGGCCCACTGGTTCCCGCACCTGAAGTGGGACCCGGAGGTGGTCGGGCTGCTGGAGCACCTCCCGCGGCGCCTCCGCGAGGGCGAGCTGTGCGACCCGCAGCTCCTCCTGCAGCCGCCCGACGAGGGACCCGACGTGGAGCTCACGCCGCACGTCGACCAGGAGCCGGAGTGGGCGCAGGGGCGCCGCTACCTGCGGATCGTCGGGATCGCGCTCAGCCGGAACCACGCGGCGAACGGCGGCCTCCTCGTGTGGCCCTTCGGGAGCGACGAG
>DATHTC010000482.1:0-6557 GCA_035463735.1 Gaiellaceae bacterium
GTGGGCCATCCACGTGCCGGGGTGGGTGACGTCGAGCAGGATGTCCACCGTCTCGCCCGTCCGCACCAGCACCGTGTCCTTCCAGACGAGGTTCCGCTCCGGCTCGCCGTCCCGCGCCAGCACGACGAAGCGGCCGGCGCCATGGACGTGAAACGGGTGGTGCATGGGGTGGTCGGACTCGAGCTCGTTGACGAGGCGGAGCTTGACCCGGTCGCCGACGCGGAACCGCCAGTCGATGGCGTGGTTGACGGCGCCGGTCTCGCGGTCGACGAGGCTCCAGCGCATGTTCGCCGGCGTCGTCATCCGGTTGACCTCGACCATGTCGTCCTCCCACTCGATCCCGTCGCCGGCGCCGTGGCCGTCGTGCCCGCCCTCGTGCGCGTGCTCGTCGGCGCCGTGCTGGTGGCCGTGCCCGTGTGAGCCGTGGTCGTGGCCGCCGTGGTCGTCCTCGTGCGTCGCCGCGGCGACGAGAGCCGCCGGGACGAGCTTCATGCCGCATTTCGGACAGCTGTCGCCCTCGGCGCCGACGACCTCCGGGTGCATCGGGCACGCGAACGGGGCGGCCGTGGCGACGAGCTTCATGCCGCACTTCGGGCAGCTGTCGCCCTCGGCGCCGACGACCTCCGGGTGCATCGGGCAGGCCCAGACGACGGGCCCTTCGGGGACCGCGAGGTTCATCTCCGCGACGAACGCGAGCGTCTTATCCGGGGGCGTGTCGAAGGCGGCGGCGAGCCGCTCGCGCTCGCCGGCCCATTCCGGGTTCGTCCGCAGCTCGTCGAAGGGGCGCCCGAGCGACGGCGCCGGCTCGCCGCGGACGTCGATGGCCGCCAGCGCGTAGGTTCGCTGCGGGGTGCGGTGCTCGAGCGTGAGCCGCCCCTGCTCGGGGAGCAGCACGTCGACGACCGCCCGCTCCGAGGGCGCCAGGAGGACGGACTCGACGAGCTCCTCGTGCTCGTAGCGGCCGCTGTCGCCGCCGACGAGCTTCATCCGCGCGCCGGGAAGAACGACGTTGAAGACGCGGGTGTTCGCCGTGTTGGTGAGGAACAGGCGGACGACCTCGCCGGGCCGCGCGTCCAGCGAGCGGTCGGTCTCGCCGCCCACGAGCAGGACGTTGCCGAACCGCCCCATCGCCGCGTACGTGGTCTCGGCGCCGAACGGGGCCACCCGGCCTTCCTCCACGAGCACGTCGTCGAGCGTCAGCAGCAGCTCGCGGTGGGCCGGCGGCCAGTACTCGGGCTCGGCGGGCTCGACGAGGATGTTCCCGTACAGCCCGAGCTCCTGGCCGTAGTCCTCGCGGATGTGCGGGTGGTACCAGTAGACGCCGGGGTCCGGGAACTCGAGGCGGTACGAGAACGTCCCGCCCACGGGGATCGGCGCCTGCGTCTCGTGCGTCCCGTCGTAGCGGTTGTCGAGCCGGAGGCCGTGCCAGTGCACCGTCGCCTCGAGGTCGCCCTCGTTGGCGACGTTCACCACGAGCTCCGAGCCCTCCCGCACGCGCAGCGTCGGGCCCGGGATCGAGCCGTTGTAGGCGAGCATGCGGACGGTGTCGTCGCCGAGCCGCTTCGCCACCGGGGCGATCCGCAGCTCGACGGCATCCCCGTCCGCGAGCTCGACCACCCGGGACGCCGTCGCCTCCGGGAGCCCCGCGGGATCGGCGGGGAACGCCTCCTTCTGGGCCGTCTCGTGGCCGTGGTGGCCGTGGTGGTCGTGATGGTCGTGATGGTCGTGGTGATCCATCGTCAGGCTCCTTCCACGGCCCTCTCGGCCGGCGGGGCCGGCACGGGGTCGCTGGTGGCGGTCTCCCGGGCCGCGGCGGCACGACGGTCCGCGCGGGAGGCGATCTCCTCGGCGACGAAGGCGGCGTCGTCGGCCACCCATCCCAGCAGCGCCGACCCGCGCGTGTGTTGCCAGGACAGGCCGAGGAAGAACAGGCCCGGCACGTCGGTGACGCCGCGGCGGTGGCGGAGGCGGCCGGCCTCGTCCAGCACCGGCAGCTCGATCCAGGAGTGGTCGGGGCGATAGCCGGTCGCCCAGATCACGGCGTCGGCCTCGAGCTCGGTCCCGTCCGCGAAGCGGAGAGCCCGCCCCGACGCGCCGACGACGCGCGGCTTCACGCCGACGCCGTAGCGCCGCCGCAGCTCGCGCTGGCTCGAGCCGATGAGCGTGTCGCGGTCGCGGGCACGGCGCCCGATCCGTGAGTCGACCGTCTTCCGCAGCAGCCCGAGCTTCGTCAGCCACCAGAAGAGGTCGCGCCCGAGCACCCGCTGGGGCAGCGGCGTCTGGCGCGACCCGATCGCGAGGTGCACCGTGTGCGTCGCCGAGAGCTCCTTCGAGATCTGGAAGCCGGTGTTCCCGCCGCCGACGACGACCACGGTCCCCGCGGGGACCTCGTCCGGTCGCCGGTAGCCGGCGCTGTGGGTCTGGAACACGTCGGGCGAGAGCTCGGCCGCGAGCGAAGGCACGATCGGCGCCTGGAAGGGCCCGGTCGCGACGACGACCTGGTCGGCCTCGATCCGCCCGCCGTCGAGCCCCAGCACGAACCTGCCCCCCTCGACCGCGAGTGACCGGACGGCGCTGTTCGGCCGCACCGGGAGGTCGAAGGCCTCCGCGTACCGCTCGAGGTACGCCACCACCTCGTCGCGCGTCGGATAGCCGTCGGGGGCGCCGGGGAACGGCAGCCCCGGCAGCGCGTCGTAGCGGCGCGGCGTGAACAGGACGAGCGAGTCCCAGCGCTCGCGCCAGGCCGCCCCGACCGCGTCGGCGGCCTCGAGGATCGCGAACCGGCGCCCCTGCCGGGCGAGGAAGTGGCCGACGGCCAGCCCGGCCTGTCCGCCACCGACCACGACCACGTCGAAGCGCTCGTGCTCCCCCTCGGCGGCGTTCGTCCGCGACCGCTGTTCGGTCTCGCTCATGGGTTACCCCCTCCTCGCAATCACATGGAGGGCGGAGCCGCACGAGGCGGCCCAGGCGCACGCGACGGCGCGTGCCGTGGACCCCCTCGAACGACCAGTTCCCCCATCCAAACATCCCCTGCGTGCCTCAGGCGCGCGAACGAAGGTAGCACCTGCTGGACGGCGCGGGGCCGGCCCGACGACTTCACGCTTCTTCTCACCATCACTAGGCGACGATCCGGTAGACCTGGAACACCTCGGCGAACTCGCGGTTGACGTTGATCCCGTGGGTCCGCGCGACGTTCCAGATGTACTCGCGGTCGGAGTAGCGCCGGTGCTGCTGCGAGGCATACCGTGCGAGCGCAGCCGTCTTCCGCTCCAGGTGCCGCCGCTCGAGCGCCACGTAGGCCTGGTAGGCGAAGTCGTAGTTGTTCCAGGGGATCTCGTAGCCGAGGATCGTCGTCCGCTTGAACGCCCGCAGGCCCTCGGCGGCGATCGTCTGGTGATCCTGGTGGACGTCGTGCAGCGAGGGCTGGAACACGGCGTCGGGCTGCCAGTCCTCCCACAGGCCGATCAGCAGCTCGAGGATCTCCTGACGGTTCGCGGGGAAGGTGCGCACGTCGAAGTCGTGCACGTCGAGGAGCGCCTCCGGGATCCCGAGCTCGGCGGTCGCCTCGCGCACCTCGCGCGCCAGGGTGTCGGGGGGGAAGCCGTCGGGGAGCGACTTCGTCGCGATCGAGAAGGCGACGTATCGCACCTCGGCGCCGCCCTCGGCGAGGCGTGCCATGGTGCCTCCGCATCCGAACTCGCCGTCGTCCGTGTGCGGCGCCAGCACGAGCACGCGCTTCCAGCCCTCGATCATCGCCGCTCGCCTGCGCCGGGCACCGGGGAGTCCTATCACGCGGTCGACTAAGGTGGTCGCCGCCCCCGATGGACGCGGCGGATACGGCTCAGGCGATGGCGGTCGTCGGCGCTCTCGGCGCCGCGCTCGTGCTCGCGGGGCACCACCGGTGGACGCTCCTCGCCGGCCTCGCGGCGCTCGCCGTGGCGGAGGTCGGGCTCGTGGCCGCGATCGCCGGGCACGGCCTCGGCGAGCTTCCCGGAGTACGCCCCGCGACCGCGCTGCTCGGGGTCGCCGCCCTCGTGCCCCTCGTCGCGCTGGCGCTCCTGTTCGTGCATCGCCCGGCGCTCGTGACGCCGCTCGTGCTCGCCGCCGCCCCGTTCCGGCTCCCGCTCGACTTCGGCCGCGAGCATCGCTACTTCGTCGCCGTGGCCGAGAGCGGCCAGCTGGGGCGCCTGCTGCCGCTCTACCTCGTCCTCGGCGCCGCCGCGGTCGCCTTCGCCATCGGCCTCGTGCGCGGCGCGCAGCCGGCCCCGCTCCCGCGGGCCCTCGCATGGGTGACGGCGGCTTTCCTGGGGTTCGCGGCCCTGTCGCTGCTGTGGTCGTCGCAGGTCGACGCAGGTGCGAGCCTGCTGGCGTACTTCCTGCTGCCGTTCGCGCTGCTCGTCGCGGTGGTCGGGCGCGCGCCGTTCCCGTCGTGGGCATCGCGCGCGCTGGCGGCGATCGCGATCGCGCTCGGGTGCCTGTTCGCGGCGATCGGCGTGTGGCAGGCGGCGACCGAGCGCCTGCTGTTCTTCGCGCCGAAGCTCGAGGTCGCGAACACCTACGGGTCGATCTTCCGCGTCACGTCGCTGTTCCGCGACCCGAGCCTCTACGGCCGCCACGTCGTCCTCGCGGCCGCCGTCGTGCTCGTCGTCCTCTGGCTCCGTCGCATCCACCCCTTCGTCGCCGCGGGACTCCTCGCCGTCCTCTGGGCGGGCCTGTACTTCTCGTACTCGCAGTCGAGCTTCGTCGCGCTCGCGGTCGTGACGGTGGCGGTCACGCTCGCGGCCGGCGACCGCCCCGCGCGCCGCATCGTCCTCGTCGCCACCGTGGCCGCTGCCGTCGTCGGGAGCGCGTTCCTCGTCTCGGAGCTGCAGGACGAATCCGCGCGCCGCGTGACCAGCGACCGCTCGCGCCGTGTCGACGTCGCCGCCGACGTCTACCGTGCCTTCCCGGTGGTCGGGGCGGGCATCGGGGCCCAGCCGGCCGAGAGCCAGGCGCGCTCCGAGCGCTTCGGGCCGGTCGAGAGCTTCGTCTCGCACACGACGCCGCTCACGGTCGCCGCCGAGCTGGGCACGATCGGCCTCGCGCTCTACCTGGCCCTGCTCGCGACCGCGGCGCACGCCTTACGGGAGGTGCTCCGGCGCGACCGCGCGCTCGGGCTCGGGCTTGCGGCCGTGATGCTCGGGCTGATCGTTCACTCGCTCTTCTACAGCGGTTTCATCGAAGACCCGATCACGTGGCTCGTGCTCGCGATCGCGGCGAGCCGCCTCGCCGTCGCCCCGGAGGGCGAGCGGCAGCCCGCGCCCGTCCGGTCCCGCCGTCCGGACCTCGTCCCCGCCTCGTGAGCGGGCGCCCGCGGACCGCGGCCCTCGACCGCGGGGAGATGCTCGCGCTGCTCGCGACGCTGGCCGCGCTCGTGCTCGTGCTCGTTCCCGAGCTGGGCTCGCAGCCCTGGCCGTTCCGGCCGGAGCGGGTCGACCCGCAGGGGCCCCTCGGGCCACTGGTGCGCGCGGCCGGGCGCGAGTGGGACCTCGGGATCATCCGCGCGTCCGCGCTGCTCGCCGGGCTGCTGGTAGCCGCGACGGCCGCCGCGGCCCTCCGCGTCCCGCGCTGGCCGGCGTGGCTCGCGACCGCGCTCGTCGTCGCCGTCCTCCTGCTCGTGACCGTCCCCGCGACGCTGCTCCAGGTCGGCCTCCGCGACGCGACCGAGCCGTGGCTCTTCACGAACGACTCGACGTACCAGATCGAGCTTGCGGGCGAGCTCGTGCTCGACGGCGACAACCCGTACGGCCACGACTACACCGGCTCCGGGCTCGAGCGCTTCTACGGCGCCGTCGGCTTCGAGCCCGGCTTCCCGCAGGTCGCGCTCACCCACTTCGCGTACTTCCCGGGGACGCCGCTCGCGGCGGCGGCGTGGCGCCTGCTGCCGACGCCGCTCGACGACTACCGGATCCTCGTGCTGCTCGCGACGCTCGCGTCGTTCGCCGCGGTGCTCCTCGTCCGGGCGCCGCTGCCGTGGCGCCTGGCGGCCGGCGCCGTCGTGGCCGCGAACCCGCTCGCCGTCCGGGCGGCGTGGTTCGGGACCGCGGACATGCCGAGCATCCTGCTCGTGATCCTCGCCGTCGCCTTCGCCAGTCGCCGGCACGCGCCGGCCGCGGCCGCCTGCCTCGCCGGCGCCGTGCTGCTGAAGCAGTTCGCGCTCGTCGCCGTCCCGTTCGTCGCGCTGATGCTCGTGCTGCAGGCGACCGACCGCCGGACGCTCGCGCGCGCGGCCGGCGTCTTCGGCGTCGTCGTCGCGCTGGGGACGCTCCCGTTCCTCGTGGCAGACCCCGGCGCGCTCTGGGGCGACACGATCGCCTACGGCGCGGAGACCTACCGGATCATCGGCTACGGCCTCGCCGGGATCCTCGTCGAGACCGGCGCGATCGAGGACCGCTTCGACCCGTACCCGTTCGCGCTCCTCGCGCTGCTCGTGTGGGCGCCGGTGACGGCCTGGCTCCTCGTCCAGGCGCGGCGCGCCGCCTCCCTCGCCGCGGCCGCTACCGGGTTCGCGATCTCGA
>DATHTC010000483.1:0-1540 GCA_035463735.1 Gaiellaceae bacterium
TGGGCGAGCGACGTGCGGAAGCTCGAGCTGCACGTGTTCCCGCACAACGAGGCCGCGATCGCGCTCTACGAGTCGTTCGGCTTCCGGCGGGAGGGCTACCGGCGGGGGCACTACCGGCGCGACGACGGCTACCAGGACGCGATCCTGATGGCGTACGACGTCGAGGGCGAGCCCGACGGCCCGCCCCCGACCTAGACCTGAACGAGCTCCCGCTCGTTCTCCTCGTCGCGCTCCGGCGCCGGCTTCGGCGGAGCGTGCTCGTCCGTCTCCTCCGCCAGCCGCCGGATCTCCTCCTCGAGTCGCAGCGCCTCGCGCAGCTCCCAGCGCTCCTCGTACCGCGACCAGCACATCCGACCTCGCCTCCTTCGCTGCGGGAGAATGCACCGGAAGTATGCGACACCTGCGACGAGCGTGCGCCGGTCTGCTCGCCGGGCTGCTCCTCGCCGGCTGCGGGGGCGCGGAGGCGGACGACGAGACGATCGAGCGTGCGAAGGAGGCGTACGCCCACGCGAAGGCGCAGGGTGTGGACATGTCCCCCGGCCCGTGCCTGGGCGTGATCGAGCCGGGCTGGGTCGCCGACGTCGCCCACGACCCGCGCGAGGACGTCGACGACGAGCCCGAGAACCAGTGCCCCGAGTACCGCAGCGGCGAGGCCGACCACTTCGTCGAGCTCGACCCGGAGGGCGAGTACATCCGCTCCGGCTAACCGGCGGGGGCGGGCGCGCGTCACAGCGTGCGCGGGAGGAAAGGAGCGAACGATGCCCGAGGTCACCTCGTACCCGACCGGCAAGCCGTGCTGGGCGGACGTGACGAGCCCGGACGTGGACGCCGCGGCGTCCTTCTACTCGGAGCTGTTCGGCTGGCAGGCCGCGAAGGACCCGCGGCCGGAGGCCGGCGGCTACACGATGTTCTCGCGGAACGGCAAGTACGTGGCCGCCGCCTCGGCGCCGATGCCCGGACAGGAGGGCGTCCCGCCGCACTGGACGGTCTACCTCGCCGCCGACGACGTCGACACGCTCGCCGGGCGCGTCCGCGACGCCGGCGGGACCGTCTTCATGGACCCGTTCGACGTGTTCGACACCGGCCGCATGACCGTTGCCGCCGACCCGGCCGGCGCGGCGTTCGGCGTGTGGCAGGCGGGGTCGCACATCGGCGCGCAGCTCCGCGGCGAGCCTGGGACGATGAACTGGGCGGAGGTGCAGACGCGCGACCGCGGCGCCGCCCAGCCCTTCTACGAGCAGGTCTTCGGCTACGAGACGGAGGCCGCGGACATGGGCGGCGGCAACGAGTACGTGCTGCTGAAGGTGGACGGCGAGTCGGCCGCGGGCCTGATCGAGATCGCGCCCGAGTGGGGCGACGTGCCCAGCAACTGGTCGGTCGTGTTCGAGGTCGAGGACTGCGACGCAGCGGTCGCGAAGGTGCGGGAGCTCGGGGGCAGCGTGCTCCGCGAGCCGTCGGACATCCCCGACGTCGGCCGGTTCTCCGTGGTCGCCGACCCGTGGGGCGCGGCGTTCCAGGTGATCACGTAGGAGCGACGTCT
>DATHTC010000484.1:0-6090 GCA_035463735.1 Gaiellaceae bacterium
CCGGTCGCGCCCGCGACTGCCGCCCCCGAGACCCCCGCCGACGCCATGCGGGCCGCGATCGCGGCCGCGATGGCGCGGTCGAAGCGGGAGACCCCGCACTTCTACCTCGGCGAGACGATCGACCTCAGCCGTGCCGTGGCGTGGCTGGCCGACGAGAACCAGCGGCGCCCCGTTCAGGACCGCCTCCTCCACGGCGTGCTCCTCCTCAAGGCGACGGCGCTTGCTCTCCGTCAAGTACCGGAGCTAAACGCGACGTGGCAGGAGGACCGCGTCGTGCAGAGCGAAGCCGTCCACCTCGGCGTCGCCATCTTCCTCCGCGGCGGCGGGCTCGTTGCGCCGGCGATCCACGCCGCCGACGAGCTGAGCGTGGACGACCTCATGCGAAGCTTCCGCGACCTCGTCGCACGCGCCCGCGCGGGCCGGCTCCGCAGCTCCGAGCTGTCCGACCCCACGATCACCGTCACGAGCCTCGGCGAGCGAGGCGCCGAGAGCGTCCTGCCGATCATCTTCCCGCCCCAGGTGGCGATCGTCGGCTTCGGGCGGCTGGTGGAGCGCCCGTGGCTCTCGGCCGGCCAGCTGCTCCCGTGCCCGGTCGTCGCCGCCACGCTCGCCGCCGACCACCGCGTCACCGACGGCCACCGGGCCGGCGCCTTCCTCACCGCCCTCGACCGCCTGCTCCAGGAACCGGAGAGCCTATGACCACCGAGGAACTCAGAGACACCGTCCTCCGCATGCTCGGGGAGATCGCGCCCGAGGTGGACCTCGCCGCCGTCCGCGGCGACGTCGACCTCCGCGACCAGCTCGACCTCGACTCGATGGACCTGCTCAACTTCGTGATCGCCGTCGACCAGGAGGTCGGCGTCGACATCCCCGAGAGCGACTACGGCCGCTTCTCGACGCTCGACGGCTTCGTGGAGTACCTGGCGGGCCGCACGGGAGCGACCGCCGGCGTCTGAGCGGCCGCCGGCCTACGCCGCCCGCACGCGGTCGTCGTCGCCGCCGCCCTCCTCGCGGAGGGCCTGGAGCTCGCGCTCGACCGCGAGTCGCGCGAGCGCATCGGCCTCGATCGCGCGGACGCGCTCGCGCGAGACGCCGAGTGCCCGCGCGACCGCCTCGATGCTCGCCGGCTCCGCGCCGATCCCGTAGCGGAGCTCCACGACCCGCCGCTCGAGCTCGGGCAGCGACGCGACCGCAGCGCGGAGCCGCTCGCGCAGCAGGCTGACGTGGACCTCCTCGAGCGGCTCCGGCTCCTCGCCCGCCACGAGCTCGCCGAGCGTGCCGTCCTCGCCCAGCGGGCGCTCGAGGCTCGTCACGGTGCGGGCGACGGCACGCACGTCGATCACCTGGGCGACCGTCAGCCCGGCGGCCTCGGCCAGCTCCTCGTCGGCGGGCGGCCGCCCGAGCCGCGCCGCGAGCTGGCCCTCGACGCGCGCGAGCTTCCGCTCGCGGTCGGCGAGGTGGACGGGGAGGCGGATCGTGCGCGATCGGTTCGCGACGCCCCGCTGCACGGCCTGCCGGATCCACCACGTCGCGTACGTCGAGAACTTGAAGCCCCGCCGCCAGTCGAACTTCTCGACGGCGCGGATGAGGCCGAGGATGCCCTCCTGGATCAGGTCGAGCAGCGCCAGGTCGTGGCCCTGGTACCGCTTCGCGATCGACACGACCAGCCTGAGGTTCGAGTTGATCATCCGGTGCTTCGCCGCCTCGTCGCCGCGCTCGATCCGCTTCGCGAGCTCGACCTCCTCCGCCGCGGTCAGCAGCGGGTAGCGCGCCATCTCGTTGAGGAACAGCTGCAGCGAGTCGGCGGTTGCCCCCGCGAGGTCGCCGTTCGCGATCGTCGCCGGGCGGGCGTCCGCGCGGCCGGTGTCGTCGCGCACCTCGATCCCGTGCTCGTCGAGCACCTGGAGGAACGCGTCGAGGTCCTCCTCGGCGAGCGACAGCCGGTCGGCCGTCTCCTCGATCTCGGAGAGGTTCAGCCGCCCCTCGCCGGCGCCCGCCTCCAGGAGCGCGCGGAGCTCCGGGACGTCGACGGCGGCGCTCACGCCCGTCCGTCGCCGCCGGCCAGCAGCTCGCGGAGCCGCCCGGCGTACGCCGCCAGCCGCGCCTGGACGAGCCCGTGGACGGTGTCCTCCGGGAAGCGCCCGTCGGGGCCGACGACGCCGGCCTCGTGCCCGGTCAGCAGCTCGATCCCCTCGTCGATCGTCCGCACGGCCCAGACGTGGAAGCGTCCCTCCCGCACGGCCTCGACGACCTCGTCCGCCAGCATCAGGTTGCGCGCGTTCACCGCCGGCACGATCACGCCCTGCGAGCCCGTGAGGCCCGCCGCCTTGCAGGTCGCGTAGAAGCCCTCGACCTTCCGCGTCACGCCGCCGACGGCCTGGACCTCGCCGTGCTGGTTCACGGAGCCGGTGACGGCGACCCCCTGGTCGAGCGGGAGCCCGGAGAGGGCCGACAGGAGCGCGTAGAGCTCGGTGGACGAGGCGGAGTCGCCGTCGACCTCGTCGTAGGACTGCTCGAACGTCAGCGTGGCGTCCAGCGCGAGCGGCTCGACGCTCCCGTACGTCCCCGCCAGGTACCCGTCGACGACGAGGAAGCCCTTCGAGTGGATCGGGCCCGAGAGCTCGATCTCGCGCTCGATGCTCTTCGCGCCGCCCCGCCCGGGCGCGACGCGCGCCGTGATCCGAGCGGGCTTGCCGAACGCATGGTCGCCGACGTCGAGGATCGAGATCCCGTTGACCTGGCCGACCCGCCCGCCCTCGGTGTCGATCATGATCGTCCCGTCCGCGATCCACGCGCGGATCCGCTCCTCGAGCAGGTTCGAGCGGTACTCGCGCTCGCCCACGGCGCGGTCGACGTCCGCGGCGGTGACGAGGTCGCGCCCGGCGACGCCGGCCCAGTGGCTCGCCTCCGAGATCGCGTCGGAGATCTCGATCAGCCGCGTCGAGACGCGCCGCTGGTCGTCCCGGAGCCGCGCGCCGTGCTCGATCAGCCGGGCGACGGCGGAGCGGTCGAGGTGCCGCAGCCCGGCCTCGCGCACCCAGCGGCTGGCGAACGCGGCGTAGGCGCGGCCGGTCTCGTCGTCCCAGTCCATCTCGGGCGCGAAGTCAGCCTTCACCTTGAACAGCTCGCGGAAGTCTTCGTCGAGCAGGTAGAGCAGCGCGTACGCGTACGGCGGCCCGACGAGCACGACCTTCACCGACAGCGGGACGGGCTCGGGGCGCAGGCTCGCGGTCGGGAACGCGCTGAACTCCTCGCCGAGGTTCTCGATCCGGACCTCGCTCCCCCGCAGGGCGCGCTTGAGCGCGTCCCAGGCGAAGGGGTGGCGGAACAGGTCGAGCGCCTCGAGCAGCAGGAAGCCGCCGTTCGCCCGGTGGAGCGCGCCCGCCTTGATCTCGCGGAAGTCCGTCATCATCGTCCCGAACGACGCCCGGTACTCGACGCGGCCGACGAGGTTGTAGTACGTCGGGTTGCGCTCGACGACGACCGGCGCGCCGGCGGAGCTCCCGTTGTCCACGAGGACGTTGACCGCGTAGCGGAGGAACTGAGGCCGCCTGCCGGCGCCGAGCAGCAGCGGCAGCGCCTCGGTCTCGTCGGGCTGCCGGAACTCGTCGATGTGGGCGACGACGTCCGCCTCGACGGCCTCGATGTAGGCAAGGACGTCCCCGAGGTCGACGTACCGGTCGCGCAGGTCGTGGAGCAGCGGGCCCACCGCGAACAGCGCGACGTCGCGCTCGAGCGCCTGCATCCGCTCCGCCGCCTCCTTCTCCAGCTCGTGGACCTGGCGGATGTACGTCGCGGTGCGCTCGGTGATCTCCACCCCGCGCGCGTCGATCTCCTCCCGGCGCGCCTGCGGCAGCGCCTCGAACTCCTCCTTCGTGATCTGCTTGCCGTCGACGCGCGGCCCCATCACGACGCCCGCGGCCGTCACCTGGAGCGCGTAGTCGCGCGCGTGCGCGAACGCGACGAGCTCCTGCACCATCGCCTCGCGCCGCTGGTTCACGGACGAGACGAGCTCGTGCTGGCGTCGCGCGTACTCCTCGCTCTCGAACGCACGGGCGATCTCGCGCTGCGCCGAGTGGACGAACGCGGCCATGTCGCGGGCGAGGGCGGGCCCGCGGCCGGCAGGGAGCCGGAGCGCCGTCGGCCGGTCCGAAGCGTCGAAGTTGTGGACGTAGGCCCAGTCGTCGGGGGCGGGCCGCGCCTCCGCGAACCGAGCGGCCGAGTCGAGGACAGTCGTGAACCGGCCCGAGCCGGGCGCGCCCGCGACGAACACGTTGAACCCACGGGTCTCCGCCTGGAGGCCGAACTCGAGCGCCGCCAGCGCCCGGGGCTGCCCGATCGTCCCCACCAGGGGCTCCACCTCCGCCGTCGTCTCGAACGGGAGCGCCGCCGGGTCCACCCGCCGCCGAACGCGCTCCGCGGGAAGCTCGAGCTCGCGGCGGAGGTCGCGGCGCGGAGGCGCGTCGACCGTCGCGTCGATCATGCCTCCATCGTCCCGGGTCCGGCGCAGGCGCACATCCGTGGCCTCGCGGATGGAACCGAGGGCTACGGCCGGTCGAGCCGGCGGTACAGCCGGTCGATCAGCTCCGGCATCTGCTCGAGCCGCTCGGTGATCACGCGCAGCCGGTACTCGCGGAAGTGCTCCGGCTCGACCCCGAGCGCGGTCGCGAGCCGCTCGATCACCTCGGTCGAGGGGACCGGCCGGTTTCCGTGCACGAGGTGGTTGAGGTAGCCGGCCGAGAGGCCCGTCTTCTCGGCGAGCCCGCGGTACGTGGTGCCGCCCTCGAGCATCAGCCGCTCGATCGTGGGGCCGAACGGCTCCTCGCTGAAGCGCTTCCGACGGGCCACTTCTACGCGGCCTCCGCCACCTGGTCGATCGCCACGCGGCGCTCCTCGCCCGTCTCGCGGTCGCGGACGTCGACGGCGCCGTCGGCGAGCGTCTTGCGCCCGACCGTGATCCGGACGGGGCAGCCGATCAGGTCCGCGTCGGCGAACTTCTCGCCGGCGCGCTGGTCGCGGTCGTCGACGAGCACCTCCTGCCCCGCCGCGGACAGCGCCTCGGCGACCTCGAGCGCGCGCTCCTCGAGCCCCGGCAACGCCACGACGTGCACGTCGTACGGCGCGATCGCCTTCGGCCAGACGATCCCGTGCGCGTCGTGGCCCTGCTCGACCGCCGCGGCCATCACGCGCCCGGGGCCGATGCCGTACGAGCCCATGACGAACGGCTTCTCGACGCCGTCCTCGTCCACGAAGCGCGCGCGCATCGGTTCCGAGTAGCGCGTGCCGAGCTTGAATATGTGCCCGACCTCGATCGCAGTCTGGAACCGCAGCGCGCCGCCGTCGTGGGGGCAGCGGTCGCCCTCGCGCGGCTGCCGGAGATCGGCGAACCGCGGCGCGTAGTCGCGGCCGGCCTCGACGCCCCGCAGGTGCCAGCCGGTGCGGTTGGCGCCGGAGGCGAACTGGCCCTCGCGCAGCGTCTCGTCGGCGACGATCTCGCCGTCGTAGCCGACGGGCCCGAGCGAGCCGCCCTCGGCGCCGAAGGCGGCGACGACCTCCTCGTCCGTCGAGGCGCGGAAGTCGGTGCCGAGCGCGGTGACGAGCTTCGCCTCTTCGAGCCG
The DNA here is from genome assembly GCA_035463735.1 of Gaiellaceae bacterium. Taxonomy (GTDB): domain Bacteria; phylum Actinomycetota; class Thermoleophilia; order Gaiellales; family Gaiellaceae; genus DATHTC01. Next base: position 5,619 of record DATHTC010000484.1, read on the forward strand.
GTCGTCGCCGCGCAGCAGCGCGAGCACGACGCGGCCGTCGAGCGTCGTCACGGGCATCGCCTTCGTGGTCGCGGCGAGGTCGAGCTCGAGGAACTCCGACAGCGCCTCGCACGTGCGGATCCCCGGCGTCTCGACTTCCTCGGGCGCGTCGAGCCGCGGCGGGAACTCAGGGGCGCGCGGGAGCGCTCGCGCGACCTCGCTGTCGGCCGCGAAGTCGCCGTTCTCGCACGTCACGAGCACGTTCTCGCCGGTCCCGGAGGGCGCGAGGAAGTCCTCGGACTCGCTGCCGCCCATCATCCCCGATTCGGCCTCCACGGCGTGCGTCTCGATGCCGCAGCGCCGGAAGATGCGCTCGTACGCGCCGCGGTGGAGGCGGTAGCTGCGGTCGAGCCCGGCCTCGTCACGGTCGAACGAGTACGAGTCCTTCATGATGAACTCGCGGACGCGGATGAGGCCGCTGCGCGGGCGCGGC
>DATHTC010000485.1:0-18129 GCA_035463735.1 Gaiellaceae bacterium
CTGGTTCTTCGACCGGCTGATCGAGCCGCGGACGATCGACGCGCAGGTGGACGCGCGGCTGCGCGGCTCCGTCGCCCACACTGCGCTGCACCGCTTCTTCGCCGGCCTCCCGCGCGAGCTCGGCACCGACCGCGTCGCACCCGAGCGGGTCGACGACGCGCTCGCGTTCATGCGGCGCTGCCTCGAGCAGGCGATCGAGGGCCAGCGGCTGGAGATGACGGCGATGGAGCGGCGCGAGCTGACCGAGGGGCTGTGGCGCGACCTGGAGGCGGTCGTGCGCGACGAGGCCCGCTCCGACACGCCGCTCGTCCCGCGCCGCTTCGAGGTCTCCTTCGGGTCGGAGCGCTCGCCGCAGGAGCTCCAGCGGGGCCTCGAGCTCGGCGACGGCATCGTCCTCTCGGGGAAGATCGACCGGATCGACGTCGACCCGTTCGCCGCCCGGGGGATGGTGCAGGACTACAAGGCCGGCAAGGGCGCGCACTCGGCGACGCAGATCGAGAAGGAGCTGCGCCTCCAGATCCCGCTCTACATGCTCGTGCTCCGCGACCTCGTCGGGATGGAGCCGATCGGCGGCGTGTACCGCCCGCTCGCGGGCGACCGGAAGGCGCGCGGGCTGCTGCGGGCCGGCGAGGCGCCGGAGGGCTTCGTGCCGGGCGACTACGTCGACGAGGACGCGTTCTGGGGACAGGTCGACCGCGCGCGCGACACGGCGCTGCGGCTCGCGCACCGGATCCGTGCGGGCGACGTCGCGCACGACCCGAAGGGCGACGAGTGTCCCGCCTGGTGCGACCTGTGGACGATGTGCCGGGTGCGGCGGGCGTGACGGGCGTCGCGAACCCCGAGCAGCAGGCCGCGATCGAGGCCCGCGGCACGGTCTTCCTCTCGGCCGGCGCGGGAACTGGGAAGACGTCGGTGCTCGTCGAGCGGTTCGTCCGCGCCGTTTGCGACGAAGGGCTCGACGTCGACTCGACCCTCGTGATCACGTACACGAAGCGCGCCGCCGGCGAGCTGCGCGCCCGGATCCGCGACGCGCTCCGCGCCCGCGGTCGCCACGACCTGGCGCGGGAGCTCGACGGCGCGTGGATCTCGACCATCCACGGGTTCTGCAACCGGCTGCTGAAGACGTACCCGTTCGAGGCGGGTCTCGACCCGCGCTTCCGCGAGCTCGACGAGGCGCAGGCGGCGGTGCTGCGCGGGGAGGCGTTCGACGCGGCGCTGGAGGCGTTCTGCACGGGGGAGCGGCCCGAGCGGCTGCGCCTGCTGGCGACCTACCGCGTGGACGGGCTGCGGCGCATGCTGACCGGCGTCTACGAGACGCTCCGCGCGGCGGGCCGTCCGCTCGTGCTCGAGCTCGGCGAGCGGCCGCCGCTCGAGGAGCTCGTCGCCGACCTGCGGGAGGCCGCCCGCTGCCTCGCCGCGGACGAGGCCGCTACCGAGCTGCAGCGCGCGAACGCGGCGCGCGTGCTCGACGCCGTCGAGGGGTCGCCGCCGCCGGAGCGTCTGCTCGACCTCTCGGCGCACCGCGCTCGCGGAGAGCGTGCCGAGACGTTCGAGCGGGCACGGCGGGCGGTCGAGCAAGCCGCGCTCGACGAGCTCGCCGCCGACGACCGCGAGCTGCTCCAGGAGCTGCTCGACGCCTTCGCCGCGGCGTACGCGGCCGCGAAACGGCGCGAGTCGGCGCTCGACTTCGAGGACCTGCAGCTGCTCGCGCGCGACCTCCTCCGCGACCACCGGGAGCTGCGCGAGCGGGAGCAGCTGCGCTTCCGCGCCGTGATGGTGGACGAGTTCCAGGACACGAACCGCCTCCAGTGCGAGCTGGTCGACCTGATCGCGGGGCCGGGCTGCGAGGTGTTCACGGTCGGGGACGAGTTCCAGTCGATCTACGGCTTCCGGCACGCGGACGTGCAGGTGTTCCGGGAGCGCCGGGAGCAGGCGGGCGGCGGGCTCGCGCTCGTGCGGAACTACCGCTCGCGCCCCGAGGTGCTCGCCGCGGTCAACGAGCTGTTCGGCGGCGAGTTCGGTGACGGGTTCCAGCCGCTGCACGCCTCGGGTGAGTTCCCGGATCCCGTGTTCGGCCAGCCCGTCGAGCTCCTCGTCACCGACAAGGCGTCGTTCGCCGGCACGGGCACCCACTGGCGCCGGGCGGAGGCGCAGGCGATCGCGCGTCGCGTGCGGGAGCTCGTCGACGCCGGCGCGGCAACGCCGGGCGAGATCGTGCTCCTGTTCGCGGCCGGCACCGACGCCGAGCGGTACGAGGAGGAGCTTCGGCGCGTCGGCCTGCCGACCTACCGCGCCACGGGCCGCGGCTACTTCGGCCAGCAGCAGGTGGTCGACCTGCTCATGTACCTGCGCCTGCTCCACAACCGCTACGACGACGTGGCCCTCGCGTCCGTCCTCGCCTCGCCGTTCGTCGGCATCTCGAACGACGCGCTCGTGCTGATCCGCCGCGCCGCCTCGCGCCGGCCGCTGTTCGCCGGCATCGAGCGCGACGTGCCCGAGACGCTCGCGGACGCGGACGCCCGCCTCGTGCGCGCCTTCCGCCAGCGCTACGACCGCCTCGTGGCGGCGATGCCGCGGCTCTCGCTCGAGCGGCTGTGCGAGCGGGTGCTGGCCGAGCACGACTACGACCTCGCGGTGCTCGCCCAGTGGGACGGCCGCCGCCGCTACGCGAACCTCCGCAAGCTCGCCCGGCTCGCGCGCTCCTACGAGGAGCTGCGCGGCCCGGACGTGGAGGGCTTCGTCCGCTTCGTCCGCGAGCAGGAGGCAGTCGGCGCGCGCGAGCTCGAGGCGGTCGCCGAGGAGGAGGGCGCGAACGCGGTGCGGCTGCTCACGATCCACGCCGCGAAGGGGCTCGAGTTCAAGGTCGTGGTCGTCGCCGACGCCGGCCGCGACAGGGCTCCGCCAGGGGCCGACGAGATCCTCGCGCTCTCCGACGGCCGGTTCGGCTTCCGCGTCGCCGACCCGGTCACGAGCGTGCGCCGCGGAGCCTTCGCGTACGAGGAGGTGCGGAAGGCGCGCCGGCGGCAGGAGGCGGCCGAGCGGCTGCGCCTCTACTACGTCGCGATGACGCGGGCGGTCGACCGGCTGATCGTGTCCGGAGCGATCGACCACGACGCGGCCGCCGACGCGTCGACGCCGATCGGCTGGGTGCTCGGGAGGCTGCGCTGCGACGCGGAGCTCGAGGCGGCCGGCGACGCGCCCGTCGAGCTCGTGCGCGGCCCCGCACGCCTGCTGCTGCGCCTCGAGCGCTTCTCGCCGGCGCCCGACGTCTCCGTCGAGGAGCCCGCCGGCGAGGCGCAGCTCTCGCTCTTCGCCGACGCCGGCGCGGCCGCGCCCCTGCCGCCCGCGCCGATTCTCCCCGCGCTCGAGCCGATCCCCGCGCCGCCGCTGCACCGCGCCCGCCGCCTCTCCTTCACCGGGCTCTCCACGTTCGACCAGTGCTCGTACAAGTACTACGCCCGCTACGTCGTCGGGATGCGCGAGCGACGGCCGGCCGGCGACGCGGGCGAGGGTGGCATGGCCGCCACCGACCTCGGCAGCGTCGTGCACGCGATGCTCGAGCGCGACGGCGTGGAGATGCCGGAGGCCGCGCCGGAGGACGTCGCCAGGATCCGCCGGCTCGTCGACGCGTGGCGCGGCTCCGAGCTCGCGGCGCGGATCGATGCGCTGGACGCAGTCGAGCGAGAGGCGCGCTTCGGCTTCGCGCACGACGGCGTGCTCGTCCACGGCTTCATCGACCTGCTCCACCGGGACGGCGGCCGCGCGCTCGTCGTCGACTACAAGACGAACGCGCTGGCGGAGCTCTCACCGGCCGAGGTCGTCGAGCACGAGTACCGGCTGCAACGCCTCGTCTACGCCCTCGCGTGCTTCCGCGACGGCGCCGACGAGGTCGAGGTCGTCTACAGCTTCCTCGAGCGGCCCGAGGCGCCCGTGGCGAGGACGTTCACGCGCGCCGACGTGCCCGAGCTCGAGGCGGGGCTTTCCGCCGCGGTCGCCGCGATCCACGCGGGCGAGTTCCGGCCGCGGCCGTCCGAGTTCGCGTGCAGCGGCTGCCCCGCGCTCGACCTCGTGTGCGCGGGGCCGAGGCTCCGCGACCCCGGCGGCGGCATCCCCGCGCTGGCCGCCGCGGGTTAGCCTCACGCCGTGCGCGTCGCGGCGCTCTACGACGTCCACGGCAACCTCCCGGCGCTGGAGGCCGTTCTCGCCGACGTCGAGCGGGACGGGGTCGACGCCGTGGTCTGCGGCGGGGACGTCTGCGCCGGGCCGATGCCCCGCGAGTGCCTCGACGCCCTCGCGGATGCGATCTTCGTCCGCGGCAACGCCGATCGAGAGCTCGGCGCGTGGCCGGCCGCGCGGCTCGACGCGGCGCAGCGTGCGTTTCTCGCCGACCTGCCAGTCAGCGTCACGCTGGACGTCGACGGGCTCGGGCCTACCGTCTTCTGTCACGCCACGCCCAGGAGCGACGAGGAGATCGTCACCGGGCTCACGCCAGACCACGCGTTCACCGCCGTGCTCGCGGAAGTCGAGGAACCGGTCGTCGTCGCCGGGCACGTGCACGTTCGGGTCGACCGCGTCGTCGGCCGCCACCGCTACGTGAATCCCGGCAGCGTCGGGATGCCGTACCAGGGACGCCGCGGCGCGTTCTGGGCCGTGCTCGGCCCCCGCGTCGACTTCCGGCGGACGGAGTACGACGTCGAGGACGCGGTCGCGCGGATCCGCGGAACGGGCTATCCCGACGCCGAGCAGCTGGCGGAGTGGCTGCTCGAGCCCGTCGATCCGGAGGAGACGTCGAGGTACTTCGAGTCGCAGCGCGCGTGAGGAGCTACGTGCACGAGGCCCGCCGCCGCGTCGGGCCGAAGCGCGCGCGCATCGGCCCGGTGATCGAGCGGCTCGCGGCCGAGCATCAGGACGCGACGATCGCGCTGCGCTTCACGAATCCGCTCGAGCTGCTCGTGTCGGTGATGCTGTCGGCGCAGACGACGGACGTGAACGTCAACCGCGTCACGGAGCGGCTGTTCCGCGCCTACCGCCGCCCGGAGGACTACCTGGCGGTGCCGCCGGAGACGCTCGAGCGAGACATCCACGCGACCGGCTTCTTCCGCCAGAAGGCGCGCGCGATCCGGGGCGCGATGCGCGTGCTCCTGGACGAGTACGGCGGCGAGGTGCCGAGGCGGCTCGAGGACCTCGTGCGGCTGCCCGGCGTCGGCCGCAAGACGGCGAACGTGGTCGCGGCCGAGCTCGGCCACGCCCAGGGGATCGTCGTCGACACGCACGTGCGGCGGCTGTCGCAACGGCTCGGCTTCACGCGGCAGGAGCTGCCGGAGCGGATCGAGCGCGACCTCGTGCGCCTCGTCCCGCGCGAGGACTGGGCGCGCTTCCCGCACCTGCTGATCTGGCACGGCCGGCGCGTATGCGACGCGCGGCGGCCCCGCTGCGAGGACTGTGTCGTCAACGACCTCTGTCCCTCGAGCCGCGTCCGGGCGACCCCGGTCGCGGCCGTGGTCAGGTCTCGGCACGAAGCCGCCACAGATCCGCGCGAGCCCGCGCGGTAGCGTTCCGAGTGGGGGCCGCGCGCCCCCCATGGGGGTCCACATGCCGGGCCGCCGCGCTCCGGTCTGCGTCCGGTGCTCGTCGCCTCCTCGGCTACGCGGCGAGCGGGCGCGGCGCGTAGCGCTCGATCAGCGCGAGCGCGAGCGCGCGGTGCGCGGCGACGAGCGCGCGGCGGTTCCGCTCCAGGGCGTCGCTGCTGGCGCCCTCGGCGCGCAAGGCCTGCCGCTCGATCCGGAGCCGCTCGATCCGCTCCGTCAGCTCCCCCATCAGGGGTCCTTCCCTCGACGTCCTCCACAGGACGTCGCGCGGGCCGCTCTTCTTCCCGCGACTCAGCCGAGCACGGAGTAGCCGTACCGGGCGCCGACGAGGCGGCCGCGCTCGAACCGCCGCGGGTCGAGCAGCTGGAGGTCGAAGCTCGTCGCGGCGCCTTCGAGCACGAGCTCGGCGACGCACTGGCCGACCGCGGGTGCGAGCTTGAACCCGTGTCCCGAGAACCCGGCGGCGACGACGACGTGCTCGGTGCCAGGGACGACGCCGATCGCCGGCTCCCAGTCCGGCGTCACGTCGTAGACGCCGGAGAAGCCCCCGCGGAAGTGGCCGTGGGCGCCGCCGCGCAGCCGCCCGGCGAGCCCCTCGTGGTAGCGGTCGACGGTCGCCCGCTCCGCGCCCTCCGGGACGGCATCGGGATCCGCGACCGGAGCGTCGGCCTCGCGCGGGTCGAGCGAGCCGACCTCGAGGAACCCCGGCTCGGCGGGGCGGAAGTAGAGCTGCGCGGCGAAGTCCGCGACCGCGGGCGGCGGCGTACCGAAGCCGTCCGGAAGACGGAACCGCCCCACCTCCGCCCGCGCCGCGCGGATCGGGAGCTCGTAGCTGACGCCGGCGAGGAGCGGCGGCGACCAGGGCCCGGCGGCGACCACGACCGTCCCGGCCTCGATCTCGCCGGCGTCCGTCTGCACGCGCCCCTCCGCGACCGCGGTGACGCGGACGCTCTCCACCACCTGCGCGCCCGAGCGGGCGGCCGCGCCGGCGAAGCCTGCAGTCACGAGGTACGGGTCGCAGTAGCCGGCCTCCGGCTCGAAGCACCAGACGAGGTCGTCCGCGACGAGGCGCGCGTCGATCTCCGCCACCTGCTCCGCGTCGACGAGGTGCGTCTCCGCTCCCTCGTTGCGCCCCACCGCGACGTTGCCTTCGAGCAGCTCCCGGTCGCGGGGCTCGACGCCGAACAGCATCCCGGTGCGCGTGAAGCCGGACGAGGAGCCGACGATGTCGGCGAATGCGCGGTACACGCGGAGCCCGTGAGCGGCCATCCGCACGAGGAGCGGCTGGGTGTAGTGGAGGCGGACGATCGCGGTCGAGTGGCGCGTCGGGCCGGAGCAGACCATCCCGCGCTCGAGCAGCACCACGTCGCCGGCGCCGCGCGCGGCGAGGTGGAACGCGATCGAGGCGCCCATCACGCCGCCCCCGACGACGACGACGTCGGCCGCGGCAGGCACGCCGCCGCTCAACGCGGCGCGAGCGCGACGAGCAGGCCGCCGTCCTGGTCGTAGGCCGGGAAGAAGTCGGCTCGGACGCGTTTGGACGTGCCCGCGCGGGTGCGCAGCTCGAGCTCCTCGTTCAGCCGGCGGACGCCCCATTCGAGCGCGATCGCGGCCGGATTCCGCTCCGCCTGGAAGCCGTTTAGCCCCAGCGCGTCCACCACGTCGCGCCCGATCAGGTCGAGCTCGCGGTAGCCCGTGAGCTCGAAGACGCCGCGGCCGGTCGCGATCACGCGGGCGTCGCGGTCGCAGACGACGAACCCGGTGTTCGGCCCCGGGTAGTAGTCCTCGAGCAGCTCGAAGAGGAAGCCGAAGCCGCAGCTCTCGCAGGCGACGGCCTGGTCGAGCAGGCCCTGACGGCCGTCGTGGTCGATCGACCGCTGCTTGCAGTTCGGGCAGATGAAGACCGCCACGCGGTCAGCGTAGCCGGAGCGCGGCGCCTTGCCGCGTCGCGTCAGGGCCTGCGCGTGGGCGTCGTCACGAACGCTCGGCGGCGGCTGCCCGCGCCCCGGCTCAGACCGTCTCGACCTCGGGGCGGGGCGCCGTCAGCGCCGTCGCGAGGTGACCCTCCTCGGCGGCCAGGAACCGCTCTGCGTCGAGCGCCGCCTGGCACCCGGACCCGGCCGCGGTGACCGCCTGCCGGTACACGTGGTCCTGCACGTCGCCTGCGGCGAACACGCCCGGCACGTTCGTCTCGGTGCTCTTGCCGCGCGTGATCAGGTAGCCGGCGTCGTCGTGGTCGAGCCAGTCGAGGAACAGCGCCGTGTTCGGGTCGTGGCCGATCGCGACGAACAGGCCGTCCGTCGCGTAGTCCTCGGTCTCGCCCGTCTCGAGGTTGCGGAGCCGGACGCCGTCGAGCTTCCCCGCGTCGACGCCGAGCACCTCCTCGACGACGTAGGGGGTCATGAACACGATCTTCTCGTGCGCACGGGCGCGGTCGACCATGATCTGCGACGCACGGAACTCGTCACGCCGGTGCACGAGCGTCACCTTGGAGGCGAACTTCGTCAGGAACAGCGCCTCCTCCATCGCGGAGTCGCCGCCGCCGACGACGACCACCTCCCTGTCGCGGTAGAAGGCGGCGTCGCAGGTCGCGCAGTACGTCACGCCACGGCCGTGGAGCGCGCGCTCGGACTCGAGCCCGAGCTGCCGCGCGCTCGCGCCGGTGGCGACGATCACGCTGCGGGCCTGGTACTCGTCGTCGCCGACGTACACGCGGAACGGCCGCTCGGAGAGGTCGACGCGCGTGACGTCGTCGGTGAGGAACTCGGTGCCGAAGCGCTCGGCCTGTCGCCGGAAGTCCTGCATCATCTCCGGGCCGAGCACGCCGTCGGCGTAGCCGGGGTAGTTCTCGACGTCGCTCGTGATCATCAGCTGTCCGCCCCACTGGAAGCCCTCGATCACGAGCGGGCGCAGGTTCGCGCGCGCGGCGTAGAGCGCCGCGGTGTACCCGGCAGGGCCCCCTCCGATGATGATCACGTCCCGAACGTCCGTCACTGGTCCTCCTGGAGTTTGTCCTTCCTCGGTAGTAAACGAAACGGACCGGTCGGATCATCCGGCGCGCTCACGCGACGAGGGTGCCGCAGAGGTAGAGGCGCCCGTCCCGCGCCTCGGCGACCGGCCACGGCCGGTGCGGCTCGGTGTGCCCGGGCCGGAGCAGGTGCCGCACCTGGTGCCCGCGCGCGTGGAGGAGCTCGGCGATCAGCCGCCGGTGGCACCGCCACCACAGCGTCTCGGCGCACAGGAACGCAGGGGCGGGGCCCGCGAGCGATCGCGCGAGCGCCTCCTGCCATGCCTCCGTCCCCATGCGCGCCGCGTAGCTCCGGAAGGCGGTCACGCGGATGCAGTCGAACCGCTCCTCGCCCGGCTCGGCGGAGCGGCGGCCGCCCAGCTCTGCCTCGTGGCGGTAGACGATCCCGGCCGCGTCCACCGCGGCCGCGAGCGGCTCCTGTCCGAACTGCGGGTGCCGGCGCGAGCCGGGGAAGCGTCGCACGTCGACGAGCGTCCGGGCGCCCGCCTCGCGCAGCACGTCGACCAGCTCCTCGAGCGGCCGTGCGCCGTGGCCGACGGTGTACACGATCACGAGGACTAAGATCGTGCCGATCCGGAGAGGGGAGGCGCCGTGGCTGCGACGGTCGGTTGGGACACGCTACGCGAGCTGGCGGGGTACCGCGCCGAGCGCGGCTGGGCCCTGAGCCTCTACCTCGGCCTCGACCCGAGCACGGCCCCGACGGCGGCCGATGTCGACGCGCGCCTCAGCTCCCTGCTCGCGGAGGGCGAGCGGCGCCTCGAGGCGCGCCGCGACGCGCTCCCGCGCGAGGCGCGCGAGGCCGCGAAGGCGGACCTGGGGCGCATCCGCGCGTGGTTCGAGCACGAGTTCGACCGCTCCGGGGTGCAAGGGGTGGCCGTCTTCGCGGCCGGCCTCGACGGTCTCTTCAGGGCGCTGCCGCTGGCCGAGCCGGTCGAGGACGAGATCCGCCTCGGCCTCGAGCTCCTGCTGGCGCCGCTCGTCCCGCTCGTCGGCAAGGGCGACGGCCCGCTCGTCGCCGTCGTCAACCGCGAGCGCGGCGACGTGTACCGGCTGCGCGACGGCGCCTTCGAGCAGGTGGCCGACCACACCGACGAGCTGCCGATGACCCGCAGCGACCAGGGCGGCTGGTCCCAGGCGCGCTACCAGCGCTACTTCGACGAGCTCGCGGAGAAGCACATGAAGGCGGTCGCCGGGGAGCTCGACCGGCGTGTGCGCGAGCGGACCGGCCCCGTCGTCGTCGTCGGGCCGGAGGAGATCCGCGCGGAGTTCTCGGAGCTGCTGGCGCAGGAGACGCGCCAGGCGGTCGTCGGGTGGGCGGTGGCCGAGGCGCACTCGACTCCGGCGCAGGTGCTCGAGGCGATCAGGCCGCTCCTGCGGGAGGCGGAGTCCGCCGAGGAGGCGGCGCTGCTCGAGCGCTGGCGCGGGCTCGCCGGGCGCGGCGAGCGGGCGACCGCCGGCTGGGACGCGACGCTCGACGCGGCCTCGGACGGACGCGTCGAGGTGCTGCTGTACGCCAACGGCGGCGGCCGGCCGGCCAACCGCGCCGCCTGGCAGTGCCCGGTCTGCGGGCGCGGCGCCGCCGGGCCGGGCGCCTGCCCGCTCGACGGCGTGCCGATGGACGAGCGCGAGAACGGCCTCGACGTGGCGGTCCACCGGACGCTCGCCCACGGCGGCACCGTCCGGCCCGTCCGGCACCACGCCGACCTCGGCCCCGCCGAGGGAATCGGCGCGCTGCTCCGGTTCTAGGCCTACGCAGCGTCGGCGGCGGGCAGCTCGGGCTGCACGTCGGCCGGCGCGGCGAGCTCCGGCGCCGTCAGCGGCCGGACGCGCTCGCCCACCGGCGCCGCCGGAGGGAGCTCGTCGCCGGCGATCCCGTGCTCCTGGAGCTTGCGGCCGGTGACGAGCACGCGGCTCTCGAGCGTCCCCACCGTCTTGTTGTAGTGCCCGACGGCGCTCTCGAGCGCCCTGCCGAGCTGGCCGAAGTGGCGCGCCATCGTCCCGAGCCGGTCGTACAGCTCCTGGCCGAGCGCGTGCACCTCGCGCGCGCTCTCCGCCACCGTCTCCTGCTGCCAGGTGGCGGCGACGGTCCGCAGGACCGAGAAGAGGTTCGTCGGCGACGCGAGCACCACGCCCGCCCCCCACGCGTACTCGACGAGGTCGCGGTCGTGCTCCTGCGCCGCCCGCAGGAACGACTCGTCCGGGAGGAACATGATCACGAAGTCGGGCGTGGGCGCGAACTGCCGCCAGTACGCCTTCGCCGCGAGCTTGCCGACGTGCTCGCGCACCTGCCGCGCGTGGTCGGCGAGGTGGCGCGCGCGCAGGTCGGGCTCGTCCTCGGCCTCGCACGCGTCGAGGTACGCGACCAGCGGCACCTTCGCGTCGACCACGACCTGCTTGCCGCCCGGCAGCCGGACGACGAGGTCGGGACGGAGCAGCGAGCCCTCCTCGTCGCGCACGCTCGCCTGGACGACGAAGTCGCAGTGCTCGACCATCCCCGCCGCCTCGACGACGCGTCGCAGCTGCACCTCGCCCCAGCGTCCCCTGACGTGCGGCGTCCGCAGCGCCGTGGCGAGGCTGCCGGTCGTGGCGCGGAGGCGCTCCTGCCCCTCTGCGACCGTGCGCAGCTGCTCGACGAGCGCCCCACGCGTCTGGTCGAGGACGCGGAACTTCTCCTCGAAGGTGCGCAGCGACGTCTTCAGGGGATCGACGAACGTCTCGAGCCTCGTCCCCGCGAGCTCGAGGAACGCCCGGTTGTTCTCCTTCAGCGCGTCGGAGGAGACGGCCTTGATCGCGTTGACGACCTTCGCGTCGAACGAGCGGCGCTCGACGTCGAGCTCGGCACGCGCGGCCGCGAGCTCCCGGACGGCCTCGTCGCGCGCGGCGGCGACGGCCCCACGGGCGGCCGCGGCGCGGCGCAGCGCGATCGCCGCGGGGATCCCCGCGAGCAGCAGGCCGAGGGCGAAGAACGCGAATTCCATCGGAGCCCTCGGACGATAGAGCCGCGGTCGGACGGAGGGGGCGGCCGCAGCGCCCCCGCCCTCCGGGTCCTGGCCGCTAGGTGTCTTCGCGCTCGGCGCGATGCTCGGCGGCGCGCGCGCGCTCCTCGGCCGCCTCGCGCTCGGCCGTCTCGGCCCGATCCTCGGCGGCGCCCTCCGCCTCCTGGTGCGTGCCCTCGCGGTGCAGCTCGGGGTCGGCCATCACGTCCCCTGCGGCCTTCTTCCCGCGGCCCATCAGCCTGTCCAGCAGACCCATCGACGGCTCCTTCCGTGTGGGGGGTGTGGCACCGGCATGTGCGCGGTCCATACCCTGCGGGACCGAAGAAATGCCGGATCCGACGAACCTTTCGGCCCTTCGGGATCCGGCAGCCGCAACGCTACGACATGTCGGCCATCAGGTCAAGCCCACGGCGCGGCCGGGCGCCGGGACCTGTCGGCTACCCTCTGCGCCGTGGCCCGGAAGTCGCAGACGCCGAAGCCTCCGCGGCGCGTGCAGGCGCCGCAGCCGCGCACGGAGCGGACGCCCGACGAGCGGCGGACGTGGCGCGCGCTGATCGTCGTCGGGGCGCTCGGGTTCGTGGGACTCGCCATCGCGCTCGGGTTCATCTTCTTCGGCCGCTCGGAGTCCGCCAGCGCCGCGCTCGAGGGGGCCGGCTGCACGGTGCAGACCTACCCGTCGCAGGGGCAAGACCACGTCCAGGAGCTCCCCGACGGCTTCGAGTACAACTCGACCCCGCCGACCACGGGGCCGCACAACCCCGTGGCCGCGCCCTTCGACCTCTACGAGGAGCCCGTCGACCCGTTGCGGCTCGTGCACAACCTCGAGCACGGCGGCGTCGTGATCCAGTTCGGCTCGGAGATCCCGCGCGAGCAGGTCGACCGGATCGCCGAGTGGTGGCGCGACGACCCGAACGGGATCGTCGTGGCCTCGCTGCCGGAGCTCGAGGACCAGATCGCGCTCGCGGCCTGGACGGCCGACTACTCGGGCAGCAACCCCGAGCCGACCGACCAGCGCGGCGTGCTCGCGAAGTGCCCGGCCTTCGACGAGGCAGCGTTCGACGCGTTCCTCGACGAGTACGGCTTCCGAGGCCCCGAGCGCTTCGAGCGCATCAACCTCGCGCCGGGCACGTAGGCGCCCGAGCTCGAGGGAGGTGCCGGGGGAGGGAGTCGAACCCTCACGGCCCGCGGGCCGCCCGAGTTTAAGTCGGGTGCGTCTGACCAGTTCCGCCACCCCGGCGCGCGCTCGGATCGTAGCCCCACCTCCGCGGGGGCCTCACTACACTCCGGCGCGTGACCGACGTCGGCCACGCGCCCGTCGAGCCGAGGCTCGAGTGGGACACGCCGCTCTTCCGCACCGCGCAGGCGCAGTTCGAGCAGGCGCTCCCGTACGCCGGGATCTCCGACGGCGTCGCGGAGCGGCTCCGCCACCCGGAACGCGCGTTCATCGTCTCGATCCCGGTGCGGATGGACGACGACTCCATCCGCGTGTTCCCGGGGTACCGCGTCCAGCACTCGACGGTGCTCGGGCCGACGAAGGGCGGGATCCGCTACGACCGCGAGGTCACGCTCGGCGAGTGCGCCGCGCTCGCCGTGTGGATGACGTGGAAGTGCGCTCTCCTGCGTCTCCCGTACGGCGGCGCGAAGGGCGGCGTCCGCTGCGACCCGCGGACGCTGTCGGTCGGGGAGGTCGAGCGTCTGACGCGGCGCTTCACCTCGGAGCTACTGCCCGTGATCGGGCCGCAGGAGGACATCCCCGCACCGGACATGGCCACGAACGAGCAGACGATGGCCTGGCTGATGGACACGTACTCGATGCAGGTCGGGCACGCGGTGCCGGAGATCGTCACGGGCAAGCCCATCTCGGTGGGCGGCTCGGTCTTCCGCCACGAGGCGACGGGTGCCGGGGTGGTGATGGTCACGGAGCGCGCGTGCGGACGGCTGGGGGTGGCGCTCGGCGAGCAGCGCTGCGTCGTGCAGGGATTCGGGAATGTCGGCGGGATCGCGGCGCAGGAGCTCGCAGCCAAGGGAGCGCCGGTGGTGGCCGTCTCCGACGTGTCCGGCGGCGTCCACGACGAGCGCGGCCTCGACCTCGCCTCCCTGCGCGCCTGGATCGCGGAGCACGGCACGCTGGAGGACTACCCCGAGGCCGAGCACGTCACGAACGCGGAGCTGCTCGAGCTCCCGTGTGACGTGCTCGTGCTCGCGGCGCGGGAGGACCAGGTGACCGAGGAGAACGCCGACCGCGTCCACGCGCGCCTGGTCGCCGAGGGCGCGAACGGCCCGATCTCGGTCGAGGCGGACGCGATCCTGCGCGAGCGCGGGATCCCCGTGCTCCCGGACGTGCTCACGAACGCCGGCGGCGTCACCGTCTCGTACTTCGAGTGGGTGCAGGACCTCGGCCGCCTCTTCTGGGGTCGCGACGAGATCCGGGCGAAGCTCGCCGACAAGCTCGCGGACGCGTTCGACCGCGTGTGGGAGCTCTCGGAGTCGGAGGGCATCAGCCTGCGCGAGGCGGCGCTCGTGTCCGGGATCCGCGACGTGGCGGCGGCGCTCGAGGCGCGCGGGGTCTATCCGTGACCGCCCCCGAGGAGCACGAGCGCGTCCGCGACGCGATGCTGCGCGACCCGCTCTCGCTGCCCGGCGACGCGAGCGCGCAGCAGGCGGGGGAGGCGCTGTCGCCGGCGGAGGTGCGTGCGGTGTTCGTGTGCGACGACCACCGGCTGCTGGGCGTCGTCACCCGGAAGACGCTCGTGCGCGAGGTCGTCGCGAGGGGGCTCGACCCGGCCACGACGCGCCTGCGCGAGATCGCGGAGGAGCCCCTGTTCACCCTCGATGCGTCGCTCCCCGTCGACGAGGCCTTCCGCCGCCTCGAGGAGCACGACCTCGAGCGGGTGCCGGTGACGGAGGAGGGGCGGCTCGTCGGGGTCCTCTCGCGCAGTGTGCTCCAGCGCCGCCTCGCCTACGACGAGGATCCCGAGCCGGCCCAGGCCTAGCGTCGCGCGGGCGCGGGGTCTAGGCTCGCCCGGTGGAGAGGTGGCGGCTCCGGCGGGCCGGGCTCGCGCTGCTGTGCGCGGCCGCCGCGGTCGCGACCGGCGGGACGATGGTGTGGGTGCTCGCGCCGGGTGGCGCCGCGGCGGAGGAGGGGAGCGGCTGCTCGCCGACGGGGACGAGCGCGACCGCCGTCCGCGATCGCTTCGTCGCCACCGCCGTCCTCCGCGTCGACACCGTGTGCTCGTACGAGCTCGTCACCGCCGAGCTGCGCCAGGGCCTGACGCGGGAGCAGTGGGCGCGCGGGGAGATCCCGGTGATCCCGTTCCACACTGCGACGCCCGAGCGGGTGACGGTGCGCACCTCCGCGCGCCAGGCGCCGGCGGGGGCGCGTGCGTCCCTCGTCTCCCTCTCCGCCGCCGACATCGGCGAGTACGCGTACGAGATCGTGCTCGTGCGCCGTGCGGGGCGCTGGCTCGTGAGCTACTGGAACGCCGCCCCCTTCGGCGTGCCGCCCGCGGCGGCGCTGCGGGACCCGGCGTAGCCCGGCCCTCACGACTCGGGGTAGCCGTACCGTCTCCGTCGCCTCGGGGGCATAGCCTCGCGGTATGGCGTCCGAGCTAGCAGCAGGTGTAGGCGCCGGGAGGCGCGGCCCCTTCGTCCCTGGCCGGGAGCTCGGCCGCGGCGAGAGCGGCTCCGTCGAGGAGGTCGTGCTCGCTGGCCTCGAGCGCGTCGAGCCGGAAGCGGCGGAGGAGCTCCGCGACGATCGCGACGCCGGCGACGATCACCGGCGCGCGCTCGGGCTCGAGCCCGGGGACGCGCCGGCGCTCCTCGAGCGGGAGCGCGGCGAGGCGGGCGAGCTGGGCCTCGACGGCGTCGAGCGGGATCCGGTGGCCGTCGACGAGCTCGCGGTCCTCCGCGGGCAGTCCGAGGTCGAGCGTCGCGAGCGTCGTGACCGTGCCGGCGACGCCCACGGCCGAGTGCACGCGCGCGACGGCCTCGTCGGGGATTCGCTCCGCGAGCAGCGCGGCGACCGCGTGCCGCAGGCCGTCCAGATCGTCCCCGAAGCGCTCGGTCATGCGGACACAGCCGAGGTCGAGGCTCTCCCTGAAGCTGCCGTCGGCGAGCACGAGCTCCGTCGAGCCGCCGCCGACGTCGACGACGAGCGTGCCGGGCGCGAGCTTCCTGCCCGCGGCGACGCCCCGAACCGTGAGCTGCGCCTCCTCGTCCCCGCTGAGCAGCCGGGTGTCGAAGCCGTAGCTCCACTCGATCTCGCCGAGGAGCGCTTCGCCGTTCTCGGCGTCGCGGACCGCGCTCGTCGCGACGAGCAGCACGCGCTCGGCGCCGTGCGCCTCCGCGGCGCGCCGGAAGTCGGCGAGCACGTTCCGGACGCGCGCGACGGGTACGGGGAGCAGGCGCCGACGGCCGTCGACGCCCTCGCCGAGGCGCGTGATCACCAGGCGTCGGTCGAGCTCGCGCAGGCGCCCGTCCTCGACGGCCGCGACGAGCAGCCGCGTCGAGTTCGTGCCGAGATCGACGGCCCCGACGACCGTCACTTGCGCGGAAGGACCCACGTGGCGCGCGAGATGCCCGCCCGGACGTCCGCCAGCGCGGCCGTCAGGACGGCGAGGCGGGCCCGGCTGCGGCTGAGGCGCTCGGCGGCCCCGGCGAGCCGCTCGCTGCCCTCGCCCAGCGCGTCGGCCTTGGCCGAGGCGGCGTCGGCGCCCTCCGTCAGCCGGACGGACGCGTCCGCGGCGGTGCGCGAGAGCGTGCGCACGCCGCGCCAGGTGGCGAGCCCGCGGACGACGGCGAACGCCGCCGCGCCGGCGACTGCCGCGACGGAGACGGCGAGCGAGACCCAGACGAGCACCACGGCGCCGGCGATCCTACCGGCGGCCGGCCTGCTGCCCGCGCTCGCGGCCGCGCTCCGCCGCCGCCGCCGCGGCCTGGAGCAGATCGCGATCGTGCTCGCCGCCGTCGGGCTGTACGAGACGGTCCGCATCGCGATCACCCCGAACTGGGACGCCGCGATGGCCAACGCGAAGCAGATCTGGGAGTGGGAGCAGGCGCTGAGCGTGAACCTCGAGGAGCCGATCCAGCGCGCGTTCCTCTCCATCCCCGACGCGGTCGAGGCCTTGAACGTCTTCTACTTCGTCGGCCACTTCCTGTTCACCGGGCTGTTCTTCCTCTGGCTCTACCGGCGGGACGGGGACGGCTTCCACGCGTTCCGGAACGGCTTCTTCGCGGCCACGATGATCGCGCTCGTCGTCCACTGGCAGTTCCCGACGGCACCCCCGCGGCTCGCCGACGTCGGACTCGTCGACACGCTGCGCGCCCTCTCGGGGATCGACATCGGCTCGCCGTCGAGCGAGGCGCTCTCGAATCCGGTGTTCGCCGTGCCCTCGCTGCACGCCGGCTACGCCGCCGGCGTGGGCGCCGGGCTCGTGCTCTACGCGCGCAGCCGGTGGGTGCGCGCCCTCGGGATCCTCTACCCGCTCCTCGTCGTGCTCACGATCGTCGTCACGGGCAACCACTTCCTCTTCGACGCGGCCGCGGGGCTGCTCGTGATGGTGCTCGGATTCGGCCTCGTCTCCAGCTTCGCGCCCACCCTCCGGCGGCTCTGGCCGGGCGGAGACGGTGCTATACTCGAAGCCGCGACGCGGGGTGGAGCAGTCAGGTAGCTCGCCGGGCTCATAACCCGGAGGTCGCGGGTTCAAATCCCGCCCCCGCTACTCGAAAGGCCCTGCTAAGCGGGGCCTTCTTGTTCGCTGATCGGGCGCGCCGGGGCCGATCTTGTACCGCTTCTTGCACCCATCCCGGAGGTTAGGTCGTCCGGCGAATTCTCTGTTTTCGTCCCTCGGCGGTGTCTTCACGGGCAAGACTCAAACCATCCCTGCGACGCGCTCACTGGTCGGCGTCTCGTCCGGAGCGAGCGCCACGCTACCGCTCCCGCTTACAGTCGGCGAGCGAGCTGAGCGTCAGCGCCACTCGTGGGCGAGTCCCCGTCGCGGAGCGCGTCGGTGCGGTGTGCGTGGTCGCGTAGCCGCATGAGGACATTCGTTCCGCCGCTGAGGCGGACACCCCAGCAATCGCCGCGGGTATTGGTCGCCAAGTGGTCTCATCGAGCACGTGGGCGATGACGACCGGCCGTGCCGCGGAGCTGGCCGGGCGAGGGCGACCGAGGTCGATCTCTCTTTCACCTTCCGCGACGGCTTAGTGTTCGCGGTCGCGCCTGTCGGCGACACTGAGATGCTGACCAGGGCTCTCGGGCCCCGGCGCCGGCGTGGTGACTCATCGGCGTTCCTGTCCCCGCCACCTGACCGCGACACCACCGACCTGAGAGGCCCCCATGAGCCAGCCACGACCCACCGACCCGATTGGATCCATTGGCTGGACCGAACGCACCGGGGGAGTGCTGACCGCTCGGGAATGCGTAACACTTGCCCGGCCCCTGCTGCGGGGGGAGCTCGGCATTCTCGCCGGCCGTCTCGCGATGGTGCTCCAAATGCACTCGGGACGCCGGAGGTCC
>DATHTC010000486.1:0-2364 GCA_035463735.1 Gaiellaceae bacterium
GGCCCGGCGGAACGACGCCGACGAACTGCGTCGTCGCCGACGTGCAGCAGAGCAGGCGGAACTCGCGCCCGATTCCGGCGTCACGCGCCTCCTCGTCGGCGTACCGGACCGTCCGTGCCGTCCTCGCCTCGCCCGGTGGACCGAGCGCCCGCACGAGGCGAACCACCTCCTCCACCTCGAGCTCCGCCTCCTCGCCGGCGCCGAGCAGCACGCCGGTCTCCGGAGCGAGCCCGTGCTCCTCCTCGCCGACGCGGAGGCGGCCGCGGCCGGACGCGACGAACAGCGTCTCGGCGCGCTCGCCCGCACGATGGAGCGTCGTCCCGGGGGCGAGCACCACCCCGTGCTGCTCGAGCTCGCCGCCGGCGACGGTCGGGGCGCTCCCGTTCGCCGCCCCGGCGAGCGCCGCCTCGAGCGTCGTGACGCGGCCGGCCTTCACGCCGAGCAGCCTACTGGGCGGCCGCCGCGCCCCCAAACCGGCCGGCCGGGAAGAGGGCGGTTTTCCACCCTGCCGCGCCACCTGCCGCTGCCTATGCTGACGGCGTGGCGGTGATCGAGGCCGACGGGCTGCGCCGCACCTACCGCACGACGACGGGCGTGCTGCGCCGCCGCGCGCTCGACGTCGAGGCCGTGCGCGGTGTCTCGTTCGCCGTCGAGCGCGGCGAGCTGTTCGGCCTGCTCGGGCCCAACGGCGCCGGCAAGACGACGACGATCAAGATGCTGATCACGCTGCTGATCCCGACGGCGGGGACGGCCCGCGTGCTCGGGCACGACGTCGTCGCCGAGGCCCGCGAGGTGCGGCGGCGGATCGGCTACGTCTTCGGCGGCGAGCGCGGCCTCTACGAGCGCCTCTCCGCGCTCGACAACCTGCGCTACTTCGCCGAGCTCTACGGCGTCCCCGCGCGCGCGCAGCGGCCGCGCATCGACGAGCTGCTCGAGCTCGTCGGCCTCAAGGGCCGCGAGAAGGAGCGCGTGGAGGGCTACTCGCGCGGGATGCGCCAGCGGCTCCACATCGCCCGTGGGCTGCTCCACGATCCGGAGGTGGTGTTCCTCGACGAGCCCACGATCGGCGTCGACCCCGTCGGCGCCCGCGACCTGCGCGCGACGATCGGCGGCCTCGTCGCCGGCGGCAAGACGGTGCTGCTGACGACGCACTACATGTTCGAGGCCGACGCGCTCTGCGACCGGATCGCCGTGATCGCCAAGGGGGAGATCGTCGCCGAGGGGACGCCGCGGCAGCTGAAGGACCTCGTCGCCGACGGCCGCGTCGTCGAGGTGGAGATCTTCGGTGGCGCGAACGAGCACCTCGACGCCGTGCGCCACCTCGACGGCGTGCGTGCCGCCTCGGTCGAGGAGCGCGAGCAGGCGCAGCTGCTCGTCGTCCAGACGGAGGTCGGCGCCGAGCTCACGCACGCGATCCTGTCGAGCCTGAACGGCGTCTCCGTCGGGCGCGTGTCGTCGCGCGAGCCGACGCTCGAGGACGCGTACGTGCAGCTCGTCGGCGATGCGTAGGTCGCTCCGCCTCGTCGCCGTGGCGTGGGCGCTCCACGTGAAGATGTACGCCCGCTCGTCGTTCGACGGATTGCTGCAGGTGCTCTACCCCCTGTTCTTCGCGACCGTCGCGTTCTTCATGTTCGAGCCGGAGGCGCTGCTGTACGCCTCGCTCGGCGCGGCGGTGATGGGGATCTGGGGCGCGACGAGCACGAGCGCCGGGTCGGCCATGCAGCGAGAGCGCTGGCACGGCACGCTCGAGCTCCTCGTCGCAGCGCCCGTCCACTTCGCGCTCGTGCTGCTGCCGGTCACGATCGCGATGGCGACGATGGGGCTCTACAGCCTCGTCGCCACGCTCCTCTGGGGGCGGCTCCTGTTCGGGATCGAGCTCACGGTCGAGCACCCGGCCCTGTTCGCGCTCGCGCTGCCGACGGTGATCGTCTCGATGGGGTCGCTCGGCTTCCTGTTCGCGGTCTCGTTCGTCCGCTTCCGCCGTGCGTGGGCGCTCGGGAACATGTTCGAGTACCCGGTCTGGCTCGTCTGCGGGTTCCTCGTGCCGCTCTCGCTCTTCCCCGACTGGGTGCGCCCGATCTCCTGGGCGCTCGCGCCGACGTGGGGGATGAACGCGATCCGCGAGTCGGCGCTCGGCGGCGACCCCGTGCCCGACATGCTCATGTGCTTCGGCCTCGCCGGCGCCTACATCGCGTTCGGACTGCTCGTCGCCGGGCGGATGCTCGACGCCGCGCGCGCCCGGGCCGTCCTCTCGCTCACGTGACGTCGCTGCGCCTCTTCTTCGTCGGCGGGCTGACGAGCTACCGGGCGCTGTTCGGGTTCCTCTCGCCCGGCGTGTTCATCCCGAGCCTGCTCGTCGCCCCC
>DATHTC010000487.1:0-7771 GCA_035463735.1 Gaiellaceae bacterium
GCCACGCGCACGTCCACACTTGACCCGCCGACGGACTGGGGAGGATCCTGGCGCCGTGGCCGGCGCTTCGATCCTCACGCTCGACCACGTCCTCGCCGCGCGGGAGACGATCGCCGGGCGCGTCCACCGCACGCCGACCCTCTCCTCCGCGACGCTCTCCGCCCGCGCCGGCGCCGACGTGCGCCTGAAGGCCGAGCTGTTCCAGCGGACGGGGTCGTTCAAGCCCCGCGGCGTGCTGAACAAGCTCGCGTCGCTGTCCGAGGAGGAGAAGCGGCGCGGCGTGATCGCGATCTCGGCCGGCAACCACGCGCAGGCGCTCGCGTTCGCGGCGGCGCAGCAGGGAATCGACTCGCTGGTGGTGATGTGGGAGACGGCCAGCCCGATGAAGGTCGCCGCCGCCCGCGAGTACGGCGCGGCGGTGGACACGCAGGCGCCGGACATCCCCGCCGCCTTCGAGCGGCTCGAGGAGCTGCGGGAGGAGACCGGACGGACGCTCGTCCACCCGTACGACGACCCGCTCGTGATGGCCGGTCAGGGGACGGTCGGGCTCGAGGTGCTCGAGGACGTCCCGGAGGCGGACATCGTGCTCGTCCCGGTCGGCGGCGGCGGGCTCGTCTCGGGGATCGCGACCGCGGTGAAGGGCCGGAAACCGGAGGCACGCGTCGTCGCTGTCGAGCCGGAGCTGTCGCCGGCGATGCACGAGAGCCTGAAGGCGGGGGAGGCCGTCACCGTGGAGGCGCGGTCGCTCGCGGACGGCCTGAACGGCCCCTACGCCGGCCCGAACTGCGTCGCCGCCTGCCTCGCCCAGGACGTCGAGAGCGTGCTCGTGACGGAGGACGACATCGTGGAGGCGTTCCGCTTCCTGTACGCGCGCGCGAAGCTCGCCGTCGAGGCCGCGGGCGCGGCGACGACGGCCGCGCTCCTGGCTCGGAAGGTGCCGCTGGAGGGGGCGCGGACGGTCGTCGCGGTTGTCTCGGGCGGCAACGTGGCACCCGAAACGGCCTCTGCTATCCTGGCCCGGCCATGAAGGCCGACATCCATCCGGAGTACGTTCTCGCCACGGTCACGTGCTCCTGCGGGAACACGTTCCAGACCCGCTCCACGAAGGCCGAGTTGCACGTCGAGATCTGCTCCGCGTGCCATCCCTTCTACACCGGCAAGCAGAAGCTGATGGATTCCGGCGGCCGGGTGGAGCGGTTCCAGCGGCGCCTCGAGAAGGCCTCCGCCCGCCGCGGGTAACGGGCCTGCGGAGCAACGGGGCGTCAGGGACCCGCGCCGGCGGCCGATAAGGAGGGACATGGCGACGACGATCGGTGGCCAGGCGGTGCTCGAGGGCGTGATGATGCGTACGCCGTCGAACTGGTCCCTCGCCGTGCGCAAGCCCGACGGCGACATCGCCGAGGTCGCCTTCCCGATCACGAGCCCGATGGCGCGCCACCGGCTGTTCCGGCTGCCGGTGATCCGCGGCGTGATCGCGCTCGGCGAGTCCCTCGCGATCGGGTTCCGCGCGCTCGCGATCTCCGCGAACTACGCGGCGCAGGAGGAGGGTGAGGACGGCGAGGTCTCGACCGAGCTCTCGCGCGGCGCGCTCATCTTCGCCTTCGCGATCGCGATCGGCTTCGCGATCGCCCTGTTCAAGGTCACGCCGGCGCTGATCACGAGCTGGCTGCCGATCGAGACGACGGGCTGGTTCGTCGTCGTCGAGGGCGTCATCCGGGTGGCGCTGTTCATGGCGTACCTCGTCGTGATCTCGCTCCTGCCCGACCTCCGGCGCGTGTTCCAGTACCACGGTGCGGAGCACAAGGCGATCAACGCGCTCGAGGCGGGCGAGGAGCTGACGCCGCAGAACGTGCAGCGCTTCTCGCTCATCCACCCGCGCTGCGGCACGGCGTTCCTCCTCTACGTGATGGTGATCGCGATCTTCGTCTTCGCCTTCGTCGGGCAGCCCGACTGGTACTGGCTGATCGCAAGCCGGATCCTGCTGCTGCCGGTGATCGCCGGGATCGCCTACGAGGTGATCCGCTTCGCCGGCAAGCACTCGGACAACCGCGCGCTGATGACGCTCCTCGCGCC
The DNA here is from genome assembly GCA_035463735.1 of Gaiellaceae bacterium. Classification (GTDB taxonomy): domain Bacteria; phylum Actinomycetota; class Thermoleophilia; order Gaiellales; family Gaiellaceae; genus DATHTC01. Next base: position 2,074 of record DATHTC010000487.1, read on the forward strand.
CGGCCTCTGGCTGCAGCGGCTCACGACGCGTGAGCCGACGCTCGACCAGCTCGAGGTCTCGATTCGCGCGCTCACGGACGTGCTCCGCCGCGAGGGCGGCCTCACGCCGGAGGAGCGGCGCGTGGAGGTCATGGCGTAAGCGACGCGCGGCGCCGCACCGCGGCGCTAGGCTCCGCGGCCGATGCCGCGGATCACGCGCGACGCCGAGGTCAGCTGGGAGGGCAGCTCCGCGAAAGGCCGCGGCGCGCTCACGGCCGCCTCGAGCGGCGCGTTCGCCGGGCTTCCGTACTCCGAGCCGGCGCGCATCGCTGCGAGCGGCGCCGAGGAGACGAGCCCCGAGGAGCTGGTCGCCGCCGCGCACGCGGCGTGCTACGCGATGTCGCTCGCCGCCGAGCTCACGCGCGACCGGACGCCGCCCGAGCGTCTCGACGTTCGCGCGACGGTCGTCATGGACGAGGTGGAGGGCGGCGGCCACCGCATCGTCGCCTCGGAGCTGCGCGTCAAGGGGCGCGTGCGCGGGAGTGACGGGGGCGCGTTCGCGGCGGCGGTGGCGCGGGCCGACGAGGGGTGTCCGATCTCCGCGCTGATCCGCGGGACGGCAACGGTGACTGTCGACGCAAGCCTGGAGGTGACGTAGGTGGCCGAGCGCAGAGCCGAGGTGACGTGGAAGGGCGACCTGATGTCCGGGAGCGGGACGATCGACCGCGTCGGGAGCGGCGCGTTCGCGCCGCTCGACGTGTCCTGGTCGGCCCGGGCGGAGGACGAGTCCGACGGCAAGACGAGCCCCGAGGAGTTGCTCGCCGCGGCGCACGCGACGTGCTTCTCGATGGCGCTCTCGCTCGGGCTCGCGAAGGCCGGGACGCCGCCGGAGGAGCTGCGGACGTCGGCCACGGTGACGTTCGTGCCCGGCACCGGGATCACGAAGAGCGCGCTGACGGTCGAGGGGCGCGTCCCTGGCCTCGACGCGGACGGCTTCCGGGCCGCGGCCGAGGACGCGAAGGTGAATTGCCCGGTCTCGCAGGCGCTCGCCGCGGTGCCCGAGATCACGCTCGACGCGCGGCTCGCGTAGCCGCCGCGCGGCGGTCGCGCGCTCCCGGGCGGGGGCTACGCTACGTCCCGTGGCAGCCACGTCCTTCGCCCAGCTGGTCGACGAGCTCGAGCGCTCCTACGAGGAGGTGCGCGAGCGCATGGCGGACCCGTCCGTCTACAACGACCACCGCGAGGCGGCGACCGTCGGCCGCCGCCTGAAGGAGCTCGAGGCCCCGTACGAGCTGGCGCGCCAGTGGCGGGCGACGCAGGAGGACGTCGACGCGGCGAGGTCGGACCCCGACCTGCGGGAGCTGGCGCCGGAGCTCGAGGAGCGCCTGGCCGCGCTCGAGCAGGAGCTGCGCCTCGCGCTCGTCGAGCGCGACCCGGCCGACGCCAAGGACGTGATCGTCGAGATCCGCCAGGGCGTCGGCGGCGACGAGGCCGCGCTCTGGGCCGGCGACCTCCACCGCATGCTCACCCGCTACGCCGAGCGTCGCGGCTTCACCGTGGAGGCGCTGTCGGCGAGCCCGAACGAGGGCGGCGGCTTCAAGGACGTCACCTTCGCCGTGAAGGGCGGCGGCGCGTACTCGGTGTTCAAGTGGGAGGCGGGCACGCACCGCGTGCAGCGCGTGCCGGCGACGGAGTCGCAGGGCCGCATCCACACCTCGACGGCGACGGTCGCCGTGATGCCGGAGGTCGAGGACGTCGAGGTCGAGCTGCACGACAACGACCTCAAGGTCGACGTCTACCGCTCCACCGGGCCCGGCGGGCAGTCGGTGAACACGACCGACTCGGCCGTCCGCATCACGCACCTGCCGACCGGGATCGTGGTCGCCATGCAGGACGAGAAGTCGCAGCTCCAGAACAAGCAGAAGGCGTTGCGCGTGCTGCGCGCGCGGCTGTACGAGGCGGAGCGCGAGCGGCAGCAGGCGGAGCTGGCGGCGCAGCGGCGGTCGCAGATCGGCACCGGGGAGCGCGCGGAGAAGATCCGCACCTACAACTTCCCCGAGAACCGGCTCACCGACCATCGGATCAAGCTGACGGTGCACCAGCTCGACCGCATCCTCGAGGGGGAACTCGACGAGTTCACTGCGGGCCTCGCCGCCGAGGAGCGCCGGCTCGCGCTCGACGCCGCCGCCGTCTGACCTGCCGGCCCGCCCGTGACGGTCGCCGAGGTCCTGCGCCGCTCGGCCGATTACCTCGCGGCGAAGGGGGTGGACTCGCCGCGGGTCGACGCCGAGCACCTGCTCGCGCACGCGCTCGGGCTCACGCGGATCGGGCTCTACACGCAGCACGACCGGCCGCTCACGCCTGCGGAGCGCGCCGCCGTGCGGGAGCTCGTGCGTCGCCGCGGGACGCGCGAGCCGCTCGCGTACGTGCTCGGCGAGTGGGGCTTCCGCCGGCTCACGCTGCGGACGGACGCGCGCGCGCTCGTGCCGCGCCCCGAGACGGAGGTGGTCGTCGAGCGCTGCCTCGCCGTGCTGGCGGGGATCGACGCGCCGCGCGTGCTGGACGTCGGCGTCGGCTCCGGCGCGATCGCGCTCGCCCTCGCCGACGAGCACCCGGGCGCCCGTGTGACGGCCGTCGACGTGTCCGCCGCCGCGCTCTCGCTCGCGCGGGAGAATGCGGAGCGGCTCGGGCTCGCCGTCGAGCTGCGGGAAGGCGGCGTCGAGGCCGCCGGCGAGGGGTGGGACCTCGTCGTCTCGAACCCGCCGTACGTCGACGCCGACGAGCTTCCGGGGCTCCAGCCCGAGGTCCGCGACTGGGAGCCGCGCCGCGCGCTCCTCGACGAGGGCCTGCACGCCGAGCTCGCGCGGACGGCGCGCACGACCTGGCTCGTGCTCGAGGTCGGCGCCGGGCAGGCGCGAGACGTCGCGCGCGACCTTGAGTCGTCCGGCTACCGCGACGTTACGATCACCCGCGACTTGAGCGGGCACGAGCGCGTGGTGGAGGGGAGGCGGGCGTGATCCCGGCCGTCCACCGCCGCGGGGCGGGGGAGCCGACGCTGGTCTGCCACCCCGGCGGCCCCGGCTTCTCGTCCCGCTTCTTCGGCGACTTCGCCGGCCTCGGGGACGAGCTCGAGCTCGTGCTCGTCGACCCGCGCGGGACGGGCGCGACGCCGCGCCCCGGCGACCGCGGCGCCTACGCGATCGAGGACTACGTCGCCGATCTCGAGGAGCTGCGCGAGCACCTCGGGCTCGAGCGGCTACACCTCCTGGGCTACTCGCACGGCGGCGTCGTCGCGATGGCGTACGCCGCGCGGCACCCACGACGCGTGGAGCGGCTGATCCTCCTCGCCACGGCGCCGCGCTTCCACGCCGAGCAGGACGAGGCGATGCACGCGGCGATGGCGGAGCGCAGCGGCGAGCGGTGGTACGCCGACGCGGTCGCGGCGCTCGACGCGGAGCAGGCGGGCGGAGAGTTCACCGACGAGGAGCTGACCGACATCTGCGACCGCGAGCTGCCGCTCTACTTCGCGCGGTTCGGCGAGCGCGAGCGGCGGTTCCTCGACGCGGTGCACGAGCGGGTCAACGCGGACGCGCTCAACCGCTGGAACACGCAGGAGTTCACGAGCTTCGACCTCCGGCCCGAGCTCGACCGCATCGAGGCGCCGACGCTCGTGATCGCCGGCGCCCGCGACTTCATCTGCAGCCCCGCGTCGGCACGCGAGACGGCGGCCGCGATCCGCGCCGCCCGCGTCGCGGTCGTCGAGGGCGCCGGGCACGTGATCCACGTCGAGCAGCCGGAGGCGCTCCGGGAGGAGGTGCTGCGGTTCCTGCGGTAGCCGAGGCGATCCGCGCCGGCAAGCCCGTGCTGCTGCCGACCGACACGGTCTACGGCCTCTGCACGACTCCGTATCGCGCCGAACCGGCGGAGCGGCTCTACCGGCTCAAGGGCCGGGAGGCGACGCAGCCGACGGCGATCCTCGCCGCCGACCTCGAGTTCCTGCTCGAGTGCGTGCCGGAGCTTCGCGGCCGCGCGGCGACGATCCTGCGCGCGCTCCTGCCGGGCCCGTACACCGTCATCGTGTCGAACCCGGCGCGGCGGTACCGGTGGCTCACGGGGACGCGGCCGGACGCGATCGGCGTGCGCGTGCCGGAGCTGCCCGCCGAGGCGCGGCGGGTGCTCGACGCCGTCGGCGCCGTCGTCGCCACGAGCGCGAACCTGGCGGGCGGTCCCGATCCGCGGCGGCTCGAGGACGTCCCGCCCGAGATCCGCTCCCGCGTCGCGGCCGAGGTCGACGCGGGCGAGCTCCCGGGGACGCCGTCCACGGTGGTGGACGTCACCGGCGCCGAGCCGGCAGTGCTGCGCGAGGGCGCCGTGCCGGCGGACGAGGCGCTCGCGCGCGCCCGCGAGGCGCTCGGCTGAGCGGACCGCCGAGTAGCATGCGGCGGTACCCGCGGGAGGAGGACCCATGGCCGTCGCGCAGACCTCGCTCGAGCAGCTCCGGGGCTCGAGCCTCGAGACCGTCGACCCGGAGATCGCCGGCCTGCTCGGCCGCGAGCTCGAGCGCCAGCGCGGCCAGATCGAGCTGATCGCCTCCGAGAACTTCACGTGGCCGTCCGTGCTCGAGGCGGTCGGGTCGGTGCCGACGAACAAGTACGCCGAGGGGTACCCGCGGAAGCGCTACTACGGCGGCTGCGAGGTCGTCGACGAGATCGAGCAGCTCGCGATCGACCGCGCGAAGGCGCTGTTCGGCGCCGAGCACGCGAACGTGCAGCCGCACGCGGGTGCGCCGGCGAACATCGCCGTCTACATGGCGCTGCTCCAACCGGGCGACACGATCCTCTCGCTCTCGCTCGCCCACGGCGGGCACCTGACGCACGGGCTGAAGGTCAACTTCTCCGGGCGCTTCTACTCGATCGCGCACTACGGCGTCAGTCGCGAGACGAACGTCGTCGACTACGACGAGGTGCTCGAGCTGGCGAAGGAGCACCGGCCGCGGCTGATCATCTGTGGCGGGTCGGCGTACCCGCGCACGGTCGAGACCGACCGCTTCCGCGCGATCGCCGACGAGGTGGACGCGCTGCTGATGTGCGACATGGCGCACTTCGCCGGCCTCGTGGCCGCAGGGCTGCACCCGAACCCGGTCGAGCACTCCGATGTCGTCACGTCGACCACGCACAAGACCCTCGCAGGCCCGCGGTCGGGGATGATCCTCTGCCGCGAGGAGCACGCGCAGGCGATCGACCGCGCGGTGTTCCCGGGGCTCCAGGGTGGGCCGCTCGTGCATGCGATCGCCGCGAAGGCGACCTGCTTCGCGATCGCCGCGACCGAGCCGTTCCGCGAGTACCAGCAGCAGGTGCGCGCGAACGCGGACGTGCTCGCGGACGAGCTCGAGGCCGGCGGCCTCCACGTCCTCACCGGCGGCACGGACACGCACCTGCTCCAGGTCGACCTCCGCGGCACGGAGTGGACGGGCAAGGATGCCGAGGAGCGCCTCCACGAGGTGAAGCTGACGGTCAACCGCAACACGGTCCCGTTCGACGAGCGCCCGCCCACGGTCGCATCGGGGATCCGCGTCGGCACACCGGCCGCGACGATGCGCGGGTTCGACGAGGAGGACTTCCGCGAGGTCGGGCGCATCATCTGCTCCGCCCTCTCCGACGGCGCGGACGTCGAGGCGCTCGCCGCGCGCTCGCTCGCGCTCTGCGATAAGCGGCCGCTG
>DATHTC010000488.1:0-2859 GCA_035463735.1 Gaiellaceae bacterium
GACGAGACGAGGAGGACCGATGGCGAACGAGCTGCAGGGCAAGCGGGTGGCGATCCTCGCCGCCGACATGTTCGAGCGGGTGGAGCTCGTCGAGCCCCGGAAGGCGCTCGAGGAGGCCGGGGCGACGGTGGAGGTGGTGTCCATCCACGAGGACGAGATCCGCGGCTTCGACCACTTCGACCCGGCGGACACGGTGCGGGTGGACCGGACGGTCGAGGAGGCGCGCGCCGACGACTACGACGCGCTGCTGCTCCCCGGCGGGGTCGGCAACCCCGACCAGCTCCGCGGCGACGAGAACGCGGTCGGCTTCGTGCGCGACCTCTTCGCACAGGGCAAGCCGGTGGCGGCGATCTGCCACGCGCCCTGGATGCTGATCGAGGCGGGCGTCGCACGCGGCCGGAGGCTCACGTCGTGGCCGACGCTGCAGACGGACCTCCGCAACGCCGGCGCCGAGTGGGTGGACGAGCAGGTCGTCGTCGACGACGGCCTCGTCACCAGCCGCAAGCCGGACGACCTCCCGGCCTTCAACGCGAAGATGGTCGAGGAGTTCGCCGAGGGCAGGCACGCGCGCCAGGCCGAGCGCGTCGGCTCGGAGGCGGCGGGCTCGTAGGCCCCTTCGCCGACGTATGGGCCCTCGCGTCTCCGGCGCGTTCCTGGGCGTCCCGTAGCGAGGGGGCACAGCGCGGGAGCACGGGCCCCCGAGTGGAGGGCGGCCAGGGGCGCGAGGCGGGGGCGGAGCCGGGCTCTGCCCGGCGGGAGCCGCCGCCGGCCGGTGGCGCGAGGGGTGGCGGAGGGGACTCGAACCCCCGACCACCGGGACCACAACCCGGGGCTCTACCAGCTGAGCTACCGCCACCGCGCGGGGCCAAGTGTAGCCGCCGATCCGATCGGCCCCGGGTGCGCGTACTCTGGAGACGAACGACCACAGGGGGACTGAATGAGACGCATTCTGCTCGTGCTCGTCGCGCTCGCGGCCGTCGCGGCCGGGGCGGCGACCGCCGGGTCGCAGAAGAACTTCCCGGAGACGATCCGCCTGCCCGACGGCTTCCGGCCGGAGGGGATCGCGATCTCCGGGCGGACGTTCTACGTGGGGTCGATCCCCACCGGTGCGATCGTGCGCGGCGACCTCCGCACCGGGCGCAGCCGCGTGCTCGTGCCCGGCGCGACGACGGGGAAGGCCGCGATCGGCATCGAGGTCCACGGCGGGCGGCTGTACGTCGCCGGCGGCCCGACCGGCAAGGCGTTCGTCTACGACGCGCGCACCGGGGCGGCCGTCGCCACGCATCAGCTGACGACGGCGGCCTCGACGTTCATCAACGACGTCGCGATCCTGAACAACGCAGCCTGGTTGACGGACTCGCTCAACCAGGTCGTGTACCGGGTCGAGCTCCGGCGGACGGGCCGGCCGGGGCCCGAGGTGCAGGCGATCCCGCTCACGGGCGCCATCCAGTACATCGCCGGGTTCAACGCGAACGGCATCGTGGCGGCCCCCGGCGGCCGGCTGATCATCGTGCAGAGCAACACCGGCAAGCTCTTCACGGTCACGCAGGGCGGCCTGACGCGGGAGATCGCGCTCGGCGGCGCGACGGTCGTGAACGGCGACGGCCTCCTTCTGCAAGGGCGCACGCTCTACGTCGTCCAGAACCGTGACAACAAGATCGCGAAGGTCGCGCTCGACGGCAGGATCACGTCCGGGCGGATCGTCCGCTACCTCACCGATCCCGACCTCGACATCCCGACGACGATCGACGACCACGGCAAGCGGCTGTACGCGGTGAACGGGCGCTTCACGACGCCCCCGACGCCGACGACCCGCTACGACATCGTGCAGCTCCCGAAGCGGTAGGCGGGCGAGCACGGGCTGCGCGCTGCGAGACTGGCGCGCGGCCCGTGCACCTCGCCACCCTGCTGCTCCACGTCCTCGCCGCTGCGGTCTGGGTCGGCGGCACCGTCGCGCTCGTGTTCGCCGGCGTGCCGGCGATCCGGCAGGCGCCGGTCGAGCTCCGCCCCGACCTCTTCAGGGCGCTCGGGCGGCGCTGGCGGCCGCTCGGGTGGGGGAGCCTCGCCGTGCTCGCCGCCACGGGCCTCGCGCTCGCCGAGGAGCACTACGCGTTCCGCGGCTCGGCGCTGCTCGACACCGGCTTCGGACGCGGGGTGCTGGCGAAGATCGTCCTGCTGGCTTATCTGCTCGTCGGGTCGTACCTCCACGACTACGTGCTCGGCCCGCGGCTGCAGGACCAGGTGCGGGCCGGCGCTCCGCAGACGGTGCGGCCATGGCTCGTCCGGCTGGGATGGCTGAACTTCGCGGTCACGCTCGCCCTGCCCGTTCTCGGCGTCTGGCTGACGGCTGAGGCGCACGGCTTCTAGGGCATACTCGGACCGCTCTCGAGGCCCCGTAGCTCAGCGGACAGAGCGGCAGACTTCGAATCTGCGTGCGGAGGTTCGATTCCTCCCGGGGCCACTGGCGAAGGAGGGGCTCGTCGAATCCCGGGTCCCCCACGGCGAGAGCGCGCAGATCTCGCTGCAGGCATCGCCACAATGCGTCCGTGCCGCGGAACGTCGTCACGGTTGCTCGCTGAGCGCTCGTGCCACCGACGCGGAGGAACCGCGACGCGCGACGCCGCGTGGAGGCCGCGCTCGAGGACGGGTACCGCGCCCGCGGCGTGGGCACGCGGCCGCAGCTGGAGATCGACTTCCCGACGAGCCACGGGCGTCGGGCGGCGAAGGACGAGGTCGAGCGCGAGCTCGACCGGATCGAGCCGCGCTGGCGGCGGCTGTTCTCGCTCTACCCGACCGCGTCCTCACTGCGCGAGCGCGGCGAGTAGACGTCCGGGCGGCGCCGGGCGCGTCAGCGGTCGC
>DATHTC010000489.1:0-11469 GCA_035463735.1 Gaiellaceae bacterium
CCTCGACGTCGACACCTTGCGAGCTTTGGAGGACGCGCTGCTCGACTTCGCCGGCTGCGCTGCGGTGATCTCGCACGACCGCTGGTTCCTCGACCGCGTCGCGACCCACATCCTCGCCTTCGAGGGCGACTCGCAGGTGACCTGGTTCGAGGGCAGCTTTGAGGAGTACGAGGCCTGGGTGCGGGAGACACGCGGCGCCGAGGCGCTCGAGCCGCACCGGATCACGTACAAGCCGCTCGTCCGCCCCTAGCCGCGGCGCGACGAGCTTCCGCCTCCGCGGGTTAAGCGAGGCGCGAGCGGGAACGGGTCCGCTCCGTGCTCTCGCTGATCTTCCTCCTCGTCATCGTCGCGCTCGTCGTGAGCATGCTGGCCGGCGTCGGCCGCGCGCGCCGGCGCGCGGCCGAGGAGCGGCAGCGCGCATGGGAGGAGGCGCAGCGGCGGCAGGAGGAGGGCGGCGACGAGCCGGTCTCCCCGTTCGCCGGGATGCCGTTCGGCTCCCTCTTCGAGACGCTGCTGAGCGGCGGCCTCGCGCGGTCGTACGAGTACGACCCGCAGACGGGCGAATGGGTCGACGTCACGGATCGGCGCCCGGAGCCGGTCGAGGAGGAGCCGCGGCCCGACGCCCCGCCGCGCCACCGCCGGCCGTCGTCCAAGCGGCACGCGCAGCGGACGCAGCCCGCGCAGAGCCCGCTCGGGTCGCTCTTCGGCGGGATGGGGGGGATGAGCGACGGCAGCGGCGACTTCCAGGTGGAGCCGGCCGAGGAGCTGCACACGTTCGCCGACGTCGGGGGCATGGACGAGCTGAAGCGCGAGGTGCGCGACACCGTCGGGCTCGTGCTCGAGCACCCCGACGACGCGGAGCGCTACGGGATCGAGTGGAACGGGATCCTGCTGCACGGCCCGCCGGGGGTCGGCAAGACGTTCTTCGCACGCGCGATCGCGGGCGAGTACGGCCTGAACCTGATCCACGTCTCCACCGGCGACTTGGTCGCCTCGCTCGTCGGCGGCTCGGCGCGCAACATCGAGAAGGCGTTCCGCACGGCCGTGGGCAACCTCCCGTGCCTCCTCTTCTTCGACGAGTTCGACTCCGTCGCACAGCGCCGCGACAACACGCCCGACCAGGAGTCGCGGCGGACAGTGAACCAGCTGCTGACGTCGCTCGAGGCGTACCGCGACGAGCGGCGGCTGGTGGTGATGGCCGCGACGAACTCGGTCGAGCACCTCGACCCCGCGGTGATCCGCCCGGGACGCTTCGACCGGCACATCCGCATCGACCTCCCGGACGCGGAGGCCCGGCACGCGATCTTCCGCGCCGAGCTCGACGACCGGCCGGCCGCGCGCGAGGTCGACCTCGACGAGCTGGTGCGGCGCACGGAGGGGATGACGCCCGCCGCGATCGCGAAGATCGTCGACACGGCCGCGCTCGACGTCTTCCGCGAGGCGACGCAGAGCGGCCGCCAGGTGGAGGTCGACGACGAGCACCTGCTCGCGGCCGTCGAGCGTTACGGCGGCCAGGACCGGCCGACGGTCGAGCACTGGACGTGGGACTCGGTGATCCTCCCGCAGGCGGTCAAGGAGCAACTGCAGCAGCTGCAGGCCGTGATCGAGGATCCCGAGTCGGCCCGCCGGTTCGGCGTCGAGCCGCCCACGGGGCTCCTGCTCGCCGGCCCGCCCGGCACCGGGAAGACGACGATCGCGAAGGTGCTCGCCGCGCAGGCGCGCGCGAGCTTCTATCCGATCGCGGGCGCCGACGTGATCTCGAAGTGGGTGGGCGAGTCGGAACGGAACATCAGGCAGCTGTTCGAGCGGGCCCGCGAGAACCGGCCCTCGATCGTGTTCGTCGACGAGATCGACGCGATCGCCGGCCGGCGCGGCGAGTCGCTCGGCACGCACGACAGCCACGTCAACCAGCTGCTCGCCGAGATCGACGGCGTTGCCGGGCAGCGCGGCGTGTTCGTGGTCGGCGCGACCAACCGGCCCGACCAGATCGACCCGGCGCTGCTCCGCGGCGGCCGGCTGTCGCGCACGATCGTGCTCGGCCTCCCGGACGAGGGCGAGCGACTGGCGCTGCTCCGGCTCTTCACGGCGCGGATGCCGACCGTCGGCGTCCGGCTCGACGAGCTGGCGGCCGCGACCGACGGGATGTCGCCGGCCGACCTCCGCTCCCTTGCGCAGGAGGCCGCGCTCGCGGCGATGACGCGGGACGCGGAGACGGCCGCCCCGGCGGTCACGCACGAGGACTTCGCGGAGGCGCACCGACGCCTGCGCGAGGGGCGGACGCACCCGGCCTCCGCCGTCGTCTAGCTCGTAAGCTCTCGCACGTGCCGACGACGATCACGCCGTACCTGCTGTACGAAGACGGCGCCGCCGCGTGCGACTTCCTCACGCGTGCGTTCGGCTTCGAGGAGACGCTCCGCTCGCACTCGCCGGAGGGACGCGTCTGGCACGCGGAGCTGCGCCTCGGCGACGGCGTCGTCTACGTCGGGGAGCCCGGTGGCGGGTACGTCAGCCCGCGGCGCGCGGGCGGGACGACCGTCTCGATCTACGCGCTCGTCGACGACGTGGACGCGCACTTCGAGCGGGCGCGCGCGGAGGGCGCACAGATCGTCGGCGAGCCGGCCGAGCAGGCGTACGGCGACCGTCGCTACCACGCCAAGGACCCGGAGGGGCACGAGTGGTTCTTCGCCCAGCACGTGCGGGACGTCTCGCCCGAGGAGTGGGGCGCGGAGCCGTCGTGAGCGCCGGGCAGACGGTCACGCCGTACCTCCTCTACGAGGACGTCGACGCCGCAGTCGAGTTCCTGGCGCGCGCATTCGGCTTCCGCGAGGTCGACCGGGCGGTGGGCGCCGCCGGGGGCACTCACGTGGAGCTCGCGACGGAGCTCGGTGGGCGTGTGTACGCCGGGCAGCCGCCGTCGGGCTTCCGGAACCCCGGCGCCGTCGGCGCGACGAGCCTCGTGTACGTGCTCGTAGACGAAGCCGACACCCACTTCGCGCGGACCGTCGAGGCGGGCGCCGAGATCCTCGAGGAGCCGAACGACACACCCTTCGGCCACCGCCGCTACGGCTGCCGCGACCCGCAGGGGCACGAATGGTTCTTCGCCTCCGTCCACGAGGGCTGATGGACGCCGTCGCGCGGCTCCGCGAGGTCTGTCTCGCCTTTCCGGGCACGGTGGAGGCCGGCGGCGTCGGCGACCCGTCGTTCAAGGTGCGGGACAGGATCTTCGCGATGCAGCACCGGCACGAGGGACGGCCGTCGCTCTGGTGCAAGGCCGAGCCCGGCGTCCAGGAGCTGCTCGTCACGGCCGAGCCGCGTCGGTTCTTCCGGCCGCCCTACGTCGGCCAGCACGGCTGGATCGGCGCCTGGCTGGACGTCGCGCTCGACTGGGACGAGCTCGGCGACCTGATCGAGGAGAGCTACCGCCGCACGGCGCCGAAGCGCCTCGTCGCGCAGCTCGGCGGCGAGAGTTTCTAGGCTTCCGGGCCGTGGACGCCGACGCGGTCGAGCTCCGGGTGCTCGGGTGCCTGATCGAGAAGCAGCGGACGACGCCGGACGTCTACCCGCTGTCGCTGAACGCGCTCCGCCTCGCGTGCAACCAGGCGACGAACCGCGATCCCGTCGTCGACTACGACGAGCCGACGATCCGCGCCGGGCTCGAGCGGCTCGGCCGCAAGGGCTGGACGCGCCTCGCGAGCGGCCCCGGGAGCAGGGCGATCAAGTACCGGCACCTGCTCGACGAGGCGCTCGGGCTGACGCCGTCGCAGCTGTCGCTGCTGGCGGTGCTGATGCTCCGCGGCCCGCAGACGCCCGGCGAGCTGAAGGGCCGCACGGAGCGTCTCTACCCGTTCGCCTCGCTCGACGACCTCCACGCCGCGCTGGGGCAGCTCGCGGAGCGGGAGCTCGTGGAGCGGCTGCCACGTCGACCGGGCCAGAAGGAGGACCGGTACCGCCAGCTCCTGGGCGGGGACGAGGAGCCGGCGCGAGAGGCGCAAGTGGCTCAGAGCCACAAACCGGCCCTTCCGGACGAGGAGCGCGAGAAGATGCACGAGCTCGAGCAGCGGCTCGCCCGAGTGGAGACGAAGCTCGACGAGCTGATGCGCGCCCTCGACGCGGGGCCGGAAGCGAGCTAGTGGCTCTGAGCCACTAACGCCTCAGCCGACGGTCACCGTCGTCCTCATCCACGGGTGGATCAGGCACAGGAAACGATGCGTCCCCGGCGCGAGCGCACCGGTCTCGAGCGTGCCGCGCGGAGCGATCCCGGTCGTGAAGAAGATGCCCGGGATCGAGCATTCCGGCACCGGCGTCAGCCCGAGCAGCGCGTTCAGGACCGGGACGCAGCCGCCGCCGAAGGCCGCCACCTCCGTCAGCGTGTGGAACTCGCCCCCGCGGTTGCGCGCGAGCAACGTTCCGCCGGGCTCGAGCTTCGCCTGCTCCGGCGCGAACCGCCACGCCGGCGCCTCTCCCATCGTCACCAGCTGGCCGATGAACTCGTCGAACGTGACGTCACCGTCCTTGACGCACGTCCCGGGGCCGATCGCCGCGTCGAACGACGCCGGCTCGCAGTCGTCGAGCACCGCGACGTTCCGCTGCGTCGGCCCCGCCTGCGCGACCGAGACAGCGAGCGACGCGACGGCGGCGGCGAACGCACCCGCCACGAACATCTTGCTCACCTTCCCCTCCTGTTCTCCCCCCGGCTGGAGTACGCCGCCGCCGCGACCCCGGTTTGCGCCCGCGCGTGCCGGAGGGCGGATCCGGGTACCGGCGCCGATACATGACGCGCAACCCGCTCGAGGAGCTGCTCGGCACGATCGGACGCCTCGGCGACCAGCTCCGGCGACCCGGGTCGGCCGGGGTGGACGGCCTCGTAGGCGACGTGTTCGGCACGCGACCGCGCCCGGCACGCCCGCTCGAGGAGCTGCAGGCGGAGCTCGACGCGCTCGTCGGGCTGGAGACGGTCAAGGAGCAGGTGCACGCGCTCGTCGCCTTCCTGCGCGTGCAGGCCAGGCGCGCCGAGCACGGCCTCCCGGAGGTGGCGACCTCGCAGCACCTCGTCTTCCTCGGCAACCCCGGCACGGGCAAGACGACCGTCGCGCGGCTGCTGGCCGAGATGTACCGGGCGGTCGGGCTCCTCGAGAAGGGACACCTCGTCGAGGTCGACCGCGCCGGCCTCGTCGGCCAGTACGTCGGGTTCACGGCGCTCAAGACGGACCGGGTGATCCGCCGCGCGCTCGACGGCGTGCTGTTCATCGACGAGGCGTACTCGCTCTCCCCCGAGGGCGAAGTCCGGCCGGACTTCGGCCCGGAGGCGATCGAGATCCTGCTGAAGCGGATGGAGGACCACCGGCACCGCCTCGTCGTGATCGTCGCGGGCTACCCGCGGCTGATGCGGGCGTTCCTCGACTCGAATCCCGGGCTGCGCTCGCGGTTCGCGCGCGAGCTCTCCTTCCCGGACTACTCGACCGACGAGCTGGTGGCGATCACGCGGGCGCTCGCCGCGGAGCACGAGTACGCGCTGGGCCCGGCGGAGGAGCAGGCGCTGGCCGCGATCCTCGACGGCGCCCGCCGCGGCGAGCGGTTCGGGAACGCCCGCTTCGCCCGGACGCTCTTCGAGCAGGCGCTGAACCGCCAGGCGCTCCGACTCGCCCGCACCGAAGGAGCGGCGCTCGAGGCGCTCGGCCGGGAGGACGTGACGACCCTGACCGCGGAGGACGTGCTCGAGGCGGCGCGGTCGCTCGGCGAGGAGCCCTCGTCCGCGCGCTCGCGCCGCCGTCGCTGGCTCAGCTGAGGAGCCGCGGCCGGATCTCGACCGCGACCGCCTCGCCGCCGCGGAGGTAGCCCGAGCCGAAGGAGAGCCACTCGTCGGCGCCCGCGGCCACGAGCGTGCAAGCCGCCTCCTGCGCGGCCTCGAGCGAGCCGTGCGCGGCAGTCAGCGCAGCCCCGCAGCGGAGCGTGACCGCGAGGTCGAACGCGAGCTTCGGCGGCGCAGGCGAAGCGGGCGCCGGCTCCGGCTCGGCCGGCACCGGCAGCGGATCCGCGACTCCCACCGCCGGGAGCTCGGTTGCAGGGGCGGGGGCGGGAGGTACGAGCTCGAACGAGCCGATCTCCGGCGGCGGTACGCGCCCGAGCAGCCGGTCGACGACCCCGGGGGCGACGTAGCCGCGCTCCCGCACGATCTCCTCGGCGGAGCGGCCGGAGAGCGACTGCTCGCGCACGATCTCCTCGAGCTGGCCGCCCGTGATGAAGCCCCCGTCGAAGAGGCGCGTCTCGAGCGTCGGCGTGGGCGCGGCAGCCACGGCGTCGGGCACCGGCAGCGCCGGCGGGGGCTCGAGCGCCGTCGCGCCGAGGCCGCCGTAGGTCGCATCGCCGCCGGCGAAGGTCGCGCCGACGGGGTACGCCGTCCCGTCGAGCAAGCCGGTGCCGCTGTAGGCGTCGTTCATGTGTCCTCCTCGGAGCCGCGTCCCGGGCGCTGCACCGCGCGCGCTCCGGCCGCGCTCGCCGATCGGCGGGCACGACGTCCGCAGGGGCCGCACGGAAGCCAGGGCACGGATCCGTTGTCCGCAGGGATCCGATCTGGATACCGCACGATCGGCGACGACCGCGTGCCGCGACACCCCCGAACGGGGGCATCGCTCAGACGCGGCCGAGGTGCGTGTCCTTGAACGCCGTCGGGTACTTCAGCCCGTAGCCGAGCGTGCGGTCGACCCCGATGTGCGCGAGCCAGATCAGCGCGACCGCGACGGCCCCCTCCTCGTCGGCGAGGATGCCGACGAGGCCGAGCACGACCGGGAGCGCGCTCGTGTGCAGCGCGTCGTACGCGGCGGCACCGACGCGCGGACCGGCCAGGTAGCCGGCGAACGACAAGTCGGGCGCGAGGATCAGCAGCAGGAACAGCAGCCAGGAGTGGTCGCCGTGGACGTACAGGGCGACCGCCGCGACCGCGACGGCGAGCCCCTCGACGCCGAGCAGGATCCGCGGCAGCCGCTCGAGCACGGTGCGGCCTTCGGCGGGCGGAGCGCGGATCCTGCGGCGGCCGGAATCCGGCCGCGCCTTGACATCCGCAGCGGCCGTGGCAGAAGTCGGCGCATGCCCGTCGCGTGGGAGGACGCCGGCCAGCGGCTGATCTTCTGGAACGAGGCCGGTGCGTGGTCGATCT
The DNA here is from genome assembly GCA_035463735.1 of Gaiellaceae bacterium. GTDB lineage: Bacteria > Actinomycetota > Thermoleophilia > Gaiellales > Gaiellaceae > DATHTC01. The sequence continues at coordinate 7,154 of DATHTC010000489.1, forward strand.
GGAAGACCTTCACCTGGGATGCAGGCCGGACGGCCTGCGTCGGTCCCGCCTACATCGGCCGTGTGCGTGCGCCTGACGGGACGCTCGTCCTCGACGACTTCTATCCCCGCGCGACGCCGCTCCCGACGTGGGGGACGATCAACGACCCGGTCAACGGCGGGCTGGGGTGCTTCGGCTTCCACGTCGCGCGGCGCAACGGACAGCCCGACCCGGTCAACTACACGTGGGACGTCACCGGCCGCCACGAGGCGCGCTCGCGGTCGGGCTACGGCGTGTCGGCGGCGAAGACGGTGCGAGCGCCACGCCGCCTCGGAAGCGGGAGCGACGAGCGGGTCGAGGCCGCGTTCGAGGTCTCGTTCACGGACGGCGAGGCCGCCGGGGCCGGGCTGCCGCTGGCAACGGTGCGCTACGAGTACGCCTTCTTCCGGCGCCTCGTCACATGCGGGGTTGCCGTCAGTACCGGTCCGGGCGCCGGCGTCGGCAACCCCGCCTTCGTGAAGGAGCCGAAGCTCGTCTGCCACGCGCTCGGCACGACGGCGCCGGGGTCGCCGGTCTACCGGACGCTGGAGGTGCTGTCGGCCGAGGGCGCGTCGCTCGCGAAGGCGGACGTCTGGTCGCTGCCGAGCCCGGGCGTGAAGACGCTCCAGATCCCGCACGACCGGCGCGCCCGCTGCCGCTTCGCCGATCCGCGGCTGCCGCACCTCGTGCTCGAGATCCTCGCCGACGCGCCCACCGCGGCCGGGGCGCACGAGCCGTGGGAGGGGTCGTCCGAGGGCCTCGACCGCTGGGCCGTCATCTCGAACGGGCGCGAACAGCTCGAGCCGTGCGAGCCGGACGAGGCGTACTGCCTGCAGGGGGCGGGACGGACGCTCACGCGCCAGTGGGAGCTTGCGCGCTGGGCCTCCGCCGGCCGGGGCTCCCCGCCGCCGCCTGCGAAACCGCAGACGGGCGTAATGCTGCACGCGTGGGAGGGTGGCTCGGGCTACCCCGATTGCCGCTGCTGCTTCCGCCGCTTCGGGCCCGCGGGGGAGACGTACCGCGCGTTCCTCGCCTACTCGCTCGGCCCCGCGGCCTGAGCGACGGCGACGACATTTCCGTCGGGGGCGGCAAACCACGCCGCGCGCTCGCCCCAGGAGCGCGGCACGAGCGGACTCAGCGGACGCGCCCGGCCGCGGCCCGGCCGCCCCACGTCACTTCGACGTCCTCGACCCGGACGTAGCGGTACGCCGCGAGACGCGCCCCGTCGAGGTCCTCAGGCGCCCGCCGATCTCCTCGGCGTATCCCTCGCGCCGGTAGAGCCCCAGCGCGCCACCGTCGGGCGGCAGGGAGCTCGACGTCGTTCGCGAAGTGATCCGCTCGTTGCGCGGCCAGCCGAAGGCGCGGTCGAGAAGGTGCCGCCCGCTCGACGACCGGGGACGGCGAAGACGACCTGCACCGGCCGAGCGTAGCTCGCCCGCAATTGCCGGAACGCGCCGGTGGACGAACCGGCACAGACTCGGCACAGATCGGCCATGTCCGGGGACAGACCTAGGGACTGTCCCCAGACACGGCCCGGCAGGAGTGGTCCCGGCTGCCCACGGCCGACGTCGTCGCGCGCCGACGTGCTCTAGGCTCGGCGCGGCCACCGGCGCGGAGCTGGTAGACGGCCATTGTCTGCCCGTACCGCTCGAGCTGCGCGATCCGCCGACCGGCGAGCCGCTCGAGCGCCCGCAGCGCGGCCTCGTTCCCGACCGCCGTCATTGCCGTCACGCGCAGCGTCGGCGCATCCCGCGCGACCGCGGCGAGCACGGCGTCGCACGCCTCCGTCGCGTACCCGCGGCCCCAGGCGCGGCGTCGCAGCCGGCAGCCGAGATCCGCGACCCGCTCGCCCGGCTCTCGTCTTCCGTCGCGAGCGGCTCCGGGACGAGGTAGCGCATCGCCTCGCGGTCCGAGAAGAGCTCGTGCAGAGACGCTGCGTCGTCGAGCCGGAGCGGCCGGATCAGGAGGCGGTCGGTCTCGATCGGCAGCCGTACGAGCGGCACCGCCCGACTCTACGCCCACGAGGCCCGGGCTACCCTCGCCGGCTGAGGGGCCGTGGCGACGAGATGGACCAACCCTGCATGGCTCGCCGACGCGCATGCGTGGATCCATGCGCACGCGCCCGGCGAGGTGCTCGCGATCGAGCAGCCGCACGTGCGGCCGTGGTCGACGGCGATGCGGGTGGAGACGAGCGACGGCGTCGTCTGGTTCAAGGCCAACAGCAGCGCGCACCGGCACGAGGCGGCCGCGACGGCGCTGCTCACCCGTGTGCAGCCGGACGCGCTCCCGGAGCTCGTCGCGCACGATCCGGAGAGCGGCTGGATGCTGGTGCGCGACGCAGGCGAGCGGCTGCGCAACCTCGTCGAGCGCGACCGCAACCTGGCGCGCTGGCTCGGCGTGCTCCCGCTCTACGCCCGGCTCCAGCTCGACGTCGCGCCCCTCGCCGACGAGCTGCTCGCCGTCGGCGTCCCCGACCGGCGCCTGGCGTTCCTCCCTGACCAGTTCGACCGGATGCTCGACCGGATCGAGGGCGGCGACGCCTATCGCCGCCTCGTCCCGCTCGTGCGCGACCGAGCGAGACGGCTCGCCGCCTTCGGGATCCCGGACACGATCCAACACGACGACCTCCACGACGCGCAGGTCTTCGTCCGCGACGGCCGCTACCTGCTCACGGACTGGGGCGACGCGGTCGTCACGCACCCGTTCCTGTCGATGGCGGTCGCGCTCGAGGGCGTGATCGCGTGGGGCGTCGACGACGTGGAAGGCTCGGAGGAGCTGGCTCCGTACGCGGCGGCGTACCTCGAGCCGTTCGGCGAGGGCCTCGAGGAGGCGCTCGCGCTGGCGCTCCCGCTCGGCTGGGCCTGCCGCTGCGTCGGCGTGTACGACCACGCGCAGGCGCTCGATCCCGGCGAGCAGCCGGGCCACCTCGACGGGCTGCAGGCCCGGCTGGGGATGCTCGAGCGCGGCCTCGGGCGCCGCTGAGAAATCTCACGGGCGACCGCCTCGTTTCGTTCCAGTAGTGATGGCCGCCCGCTGGAAGCTCGTGACCGCGCTCTGGACGGTCTACCTCGTCTGGGGCTCGACGTACCTCGCGATCAAGGTCTCGGTCGAGACGATGCCCGCGTTCCTCTCCGCCGGGACGCGCTTCCTGCTCGCGGGCTCGCTGCTCGCGACGATCCTGCTCGCCACCGGCCGGAGCATCCGCGTCACGCGCCGTGAGCTGGCCTCGTCCGCGCTGCTGGGGCTCTCGCTGCTCACGCTCGGAGTGGGGATGGTGACGCTCGCGGAGACGCGAATCGACTCGAGCATCGCCGCGATGATCGCCGGCTCGGTGCCGCTGCAGGTGATCCTCCTGCGAACGCTCGCGCGCGAACGGGTCGCGCTCGCGACGCGCCTCTCGGTCCTCGTCGGCCTCGTCGGCCTCGGCCTGATCGTCGTCCCCGGCGGCGAGGGCGCGTCGAGCGCAGTCGGGCTCGCGATCATGCTCGGGGCCAGCGTGTCGTGGTCGCTCGGCTCGTTCTTCGGGCACCGGCTGCCGCTCCCGCGTGACGGCTTCGTCGCCACGACGTGGGAGATGCTGAGCGCGGGCCTGTTCCTCGTCGTCCTCGGCGCCGCGGCGGGGGAGCTCGGCTCCGTCGACGCGGCCGCGTTCAGCGCCCGCTCGCTCGCCGCGTGGCTGTACCTCGGCGTCGTCGGGTCGCTCGTCGGCTTCACGGCGTACGCGTGGCTGCTCCGGAATGCCCCGATCTCGAGGGTCGTCACGCACCAGTACGTGAACCCGCTCGTCGCGATCGTCCTCGGCGCGCTGCTGCTCGACGAGCGGCTGACGCTGACGGTCGCGGCCGGCGCCGCTCTCGTCGTGGGGTCGGTGTTCGTGGCGGTGCGCCAGGAGGGGAAGCCCGAGCAGGAACAGGCGCCGGACGCCGCTCCGGCCGACCAGCCCGCCTAGAAGCGCGGTGCCCCACCATGCGAACATGTGTTCGCATGAACGTCCGGGCCGCGCACGCGCAGCTGCAACGGGCGCTCGAGCGGCGCCACCTGCCGCTCGCGCTCGCCGCGGCGCGCGACTGCCCCGCGCTCGGCCTCGCCGACGCGCTGGCGCTCTCGCTGCTCGCGCTCGAGTCGAACCCGCCGCTCTACGACGTCCTGGCCGCGCGCTGGTCCGCCCGGTGGGTGACGGAGCGCAAGGCGAACCTCGCCGAGGCCGCGCTCGTCGTCGCCGCCCTGCAGGCGATCGCCGGGCGCGACCCCCGCGCGGGCGGCTTCGCGCTGCTCGCGGTCGCGCAGCGCGGCCGGCA
>DATHTC010000490.1:0-2132 GCA_035463735.1 Gaiellaceae bacterium
GCGGGTGCCGGAGGCGGAGGCGGCACGGTCGCGGGGGGTACGCCATCCTCGCGGATGAGCGCCAGCGGCGTCCCCACCGGCACCTCGTCGCCCGGCTGGACGAGGAGCTTCTCGATCACGCCGCTCGTGAACACCTCGACCTCGATGTCGGCCTTGTCGGTGTGGACGTCGGCGATGATGTCGCCCCGTGCGACGTGGTCGCCGGGCTGCTTGTGCCAGCTCAGGAGCGTCCCCGCGCGCATGTCGGCGCCGAGGGCCGGCATCACGAACTCGCCCATCAGGCGAGCGTCTCCCGCACGGCGGCGGCGATCCGCTCCGCGCTCGGGATCGCCGCGTCCTCGAGGTGCTTCGCGTACGGCATCGGCACCTCGGCGCTGCAGACGCGCTGCGGCGGCCAGTCGAGCAGGTCGAAGCCGCGCTCGGCGACCTGCATCCCGACCTCCGCGGCGAGGCTCGCGGTGCGCCAGCCCTCGTCCACGACCACCAGGCGGTGGGTCTTCGCGACCGAGGCCAGTACCGTGTCGAGGTCGAGCGGACGGAGCGACCGGAGGTCGACCACCTCGCACTCGACTCCCTCGGCGGCGAGCTGCTCCGCGGACTCGAGCGTCTTCGGGAGCGAGCCGCCGTAGGTGACGAGGGTTGCGTCGGCGCCCTCGCGGCGCACGGCGGCGTGGCCGAGCGGCAGCCCGTCCCCGTCCGCTTCGCCCTCGACCGGGTAGAGGATCGCGTTCTCGAAGATGAACACCGGGTCCGGGTCGTCGAGCGCGGCGAGCACCATCCCGCGCGCGTCGGCGACGGTCGCCGGCGCGACCGCCTTGATCCCGGGGACGTGCGCGTACCAGACCTCGAGGCTGTGCGCGTGCTGGGCGGCAAGCTGCCGGCCCGCTCCCGTCGCCATCCGCACGACGAGCGGCACGCTCAGCTGACCGCCCGACATGTACCGCAACGTGGCCGCGTTGTTCACGATCTGGTCGAGCGCGAGCATGCTGAAGTTGATCGTCATCACCTCGACGATCGGGCGCATGCCGGCGAGCGCGGCGCCGATGCCGGCGCCGACGAACGTCGACTCCGACAGCGGCGTGTCGCGCACCCGCTCGGGCCCGAACTCCTCCAGCAGGCCCATGCTGACGGCGAAGGCGCCGCCGTAGCGGCCGACGTCCTCGCCCATGAGGAAGACGCGCGGATCGGCCTCGAGCGCCTCGCGGAGCCCGGCGCGGACGGCCTCGCGGTAGGTCGTGGTCACGGCGCCGCGGGGGTGTAGACGTCCCGCTCGAGGTCCTCGAGCGGCTCCCAGGGGCCTGCCTCCGCGAACGCGACCGCCTCCTCGAGCTCCGCCTGCACCTCCTGCTCGAACGCAGCGAGCGCCGCGTCGTCGAGCGCGCCCTCCTCGCGCAGGCGCGCGGTGAAGAGCGCGAGCGGGTCGCGCCGACGCCAGCCCTCGATCTCGTCCTTCGTCCGGTAGAGGTCGGGGTCGGCCATCGAGTGGGCGCGGAAGCGGTAGGTCTTGAGCTCGACGAGGTGCGGGCCGCCGCCGCTGCGAACCGCGTCGGCGGCGCGGCGGACTGCCTCCTCGACGGCGAGCACGTCCATGCCGTCGACGGCCTCGGCGGGGACGCCGTAGCCGCGGGCGCGCAGCTCCATGTCGAGCTGCGACTGGCCGCGCTCGATCGCGGTCCCCATCGCGTAGAGGTTGTTCTCGTAGAGGAAGAGCAGCGGCAGCTTCCAGAGGGCGGCGAGGTTCATCGACTCGTGGAACTCGCCCTCCACCACGGCGCCGTCGCCGAAGAAGCAGGCGGTGATCGACGGCTCGTTCCGCATCGCGTCGGCGAGCGCGAGCCCGACGGCGACCGGGAGCCCGCCGCCGACGATCGCGTAGCCGCCGTAGAAGCGGCGGGAGACGTCGAAGAAGTGCATCGAGCCCCCGCGACCGCGGCTGCAGCCCGTGGCCTTGCCGTACATCTCGGCCATCAGCTCACCGGCCGGCAGCCCGCGCGCGAGCGCGTGGCCGTGGTCGCGGTAGGTGGCGACGATCCGGTCCTCGGGCCGCAGCGACTGCATCGCGCCGACCGCGATCGCCTCCTCGCCGATGTAGAGGTGCAGGAAGCCGCGGATCTTGCCGAGGCTGTAGAGCT
>DATHTC010000491.1:0-2337 GCA_035463735.1 Gaiellaceae bacterium
ATCCTCTTCGTCGCCACGAACGCCGGGATCATCGGCGCCTCGCGCATCACGTACTCGATGGCGAGCTACCGGCAGCTGCCGGAGGCCTTCCGCCGGCTCCACCCACGCTTCAAGACGCCGTGGCTCTCGCTCGTCGTCTTCGCCGGCTTCGTCTCGATCCTCGTGCTGCTGCCGGGGCAGACGGAGTTCCTCGGGACGATGTACTCGTTCGGCGCGATGCTGTCGTTCACCGTGGCGCACGCGGCGATCGTCGCGCTCCGCGTCCGCCACCCCACGGAGGAGCTGCAGTTTCGCGCCTGGCCGAACCTCCGTGTCCGCGGCGTCGACCTGCCGCTCTTCGCCGTCCTCGGCGGGATCGCGACCGCGAGCGCGTGGTTCGTGGTCGTGGTGGAGGACGCGCCGACGCGGTGGGCGGGCCTGGCCTGGCTGGCGATCGGCTTCGCCACCTACGTCGTCTACCGGCGCGGAGTGGTGCGGGAGCCGCTCCGGCGGACGGTGCGCGCGCCGGTGGTGCTCGAGGTGTCCGGCGCGATCGAGTACACGCGGCTGCTGGTTCCGGTCGTCGAGGGCACCGCCTCGGACGAGGCGGTCGAGGTGGCGGCCCGGCTCGCGGCCGACCGCGGCGCGCGCATCGTCGCGATCGCGGTCGTGGAGCTGCCGCTGAACCTCCCGCTCGACGCGGAGCTGCCGGAGGCGGAGGATCGCGCCAACGCCGTCCTCGACGAGGCACGCGCGATCGGCGACCTCTACGGCGTCGACGTCGTCACTCGGCTCGTCCGAGCGCGCAAGGCCGGCCGCGCGATCGTGGACGAGGCGGTGCGCCGCGATGCCGAGATCGTGGTGATGGGCGCGCCGCGGACGGAGCGCCGCCGCCGGACGATCTTCGGTGACACCGCCGACTTCGTGCTGAAGCACGCGCCGTGCCGCGTCCTCGTCGCCACCGAGCGGGAGCGGGCGGCGTGAGGGCGTACGGCCTCGCCACGCTGATCCTCTCCGCGACGATCGCGCTGCTCGGCGTGGCGATGCTCGTCACCACCGCCACCCGCGGGGGCGGGGTGACCGGCTTCCTGCTCGGGACGCTCTTCGTCCTCGCCGGCGCCGGCCGGCTCTACGTCCAGACGAGGCGGTAGTGGCCCGCAAGCTCCCGCGCCTCCGCAGGGTAATCGACGCGCCCGCGCTGTTCGCGATCGGCTACGGCGAGATCGCGTCGTCCATCTACTTCGCGCTCGGCGTGGTCGCGCTCCACGCGCTCGGCTTCACCCCGGCGGTGCTGCTCGTCGCCGGCGCCTACTTCGCCCTCGTCGCGCTCTCGTACGCCGAGGGGACCGCCGCGATCCGGGAGACCGGCGGCGCCGCGACGTTCGTCAGGAAGGCGTTCAACGACCTCGCGGGGTTCGTCACCGGGTGGGCGCTCTTCCTCGACTACCTGATCGTGATCGCGGTGGCGGCGCTGTTCCTGCCGCACTACCTCGGCGCCGCGATCGGCGTCGACGCGCTCGGGGACGAGCCGTGGGACACGGTCTTCGGCGTCGGCGTGATCGGGACGATCACGCTCGTGCGGCTCGTCCGCCACTCGCGCCTGTACACGGCCGTGATCGTCGTCGCCGTCGTCGACCTCTCGACCCAGGTGCTCCTCGTCGGGCTCGGCTTCCTGCTCCTGTTCTCGCCGGAGGCGCTCCAGCTCGGAACCGACCTCGGCACGGCGCCGACGTGGCACGCGATCGCCTTCGCGCTCCCCCTCGCGCTGCTCGCGTACACCGGTCTCGAGACGGTGGCGAACCTCGCGGAGGAGACGCGGCGGCCGGGCCGGACACTCCCGCGGAGCCTCTTCTCGGCAATCGCGCTCGTGGTCGCGATCTACGTGCTGATCGGGCTCGTCGGGCTGTCGGCGTTCCCGGCAGAGGGAGGTCGCACCGACCTCGGCGAGGAGTGGCTCCGCGCGCCGCTGATGGGAATCGTCGACGCGCTCGGCGCCGAGCTCCCTGCCGGCCTCGGCGAGGCCCTTCGCGTCTACGTCGGCCTCACCGGCGTCCTCATCCTGCTGGCCGCGGCGACGACGTCGCTCTCCGGGTGCGCCCGCCTCGCCTACTCGCTCGGCGAGCACGGCCAGCTGCCGCGGGCGTTCGGCCGGCTCCACCGGCGCACGCTCGTCGCGCCGCAGGCGATCGTGGCCGCCGGCGCGACCGCGGCCGCGATCCTCGTCGGGGCGACGCTCGTGCCGACGGACACGGTGCTGACGCTGGCGTCGCTCTACAGCTTCGGGGTCCTGGTCGCCTTCGGCGCCGCCCAGCTTGCGGTGATCCGGCTCCGCTACACCCAGCCGGAGCTCCGGCGGCC
>DATHTC010000492.1:0-6545 GCA_035463735.1 Gaiellaceae bacterium
AGCCACTCGAGCCGGCGCGGGAGGTACCAGTTCCAGCGGCCGAGGAGCGCCATCACGCTCGGCAGGAGCACCGAGCGGACGATCGTTGCGTCGAGGAGCAGCGCGACCGCGACGCCGAACCCCATCTGCTGGAACATCACGAGGTCGCCCATCGCGAAGCCGGCGAAGACGGCGACGATGATGAGCGCGGCGCCGGTGATGATCCGGCCGGTCGAGGAGACGCCGAAGACCACCGCGTCGCGCGTGTCACCCGACTGCGAGTAGCGCTCGCGGATGCGGCTGAGCAGGAACACCTGGTAGTCCATCGAGAGCCCGAACAGCACCGCGAACAGGAACAGCGGGATCCAGGCCTCGATGATGTCGACCTGTTGCAGGCCGAGCAGGTCGGCGCCGACGCCCTCCTTGAACACGAGCACGAGCAGGCCGTACGCCGCGCCGACGGAGAGCAGGTTGAGCACGATCGCCGTCGCGGCGACGACGATCGAGCGGAACGCGACCGTCAGCAGCAGGAAGCTCAGCCCGAGCACGAACGCGAGCACGATCGGGAGCCAAAAGTCCATCACGTTGAAGTAGTCGAGGTTCTCGGCCGTCGTCCCGCTCACGAGCGCCTCGGCGTCGACGCCTGCGAACGCCGCCGGCACGTACTCGCCGCGCAAGCGCTCGACCGCCTCCACCGCACGATCGGCGAGGACGTCGCCCCGCAGCGGCACCGTGAGCACGACGAGGTCGCCGCGCGTGCCCTCCTCCGCCGACGGCGTGCCGAAGTCCGGGTCACGCGCGAGCGTCCGCGAGAGCTCGTCCACCGCGGCCCGCACCTGCGGGTCGGACGGGCGCCCGTCGACGACGACGAGCGCCGGGTCGGCGGTCGTCTGCGGGAACGACTCCTGCAGCGCGAGGAAGCCCTGCTTTGCCACCGAGGAGTCGGGGAGCGTCGAGATCCCGGCGCCGCCGATGTCCATCCGCAACGCGGGCGCCGCCGCCACGAGGAGCAGCGCGACGGCGCCGGCGAGGAAGAGCGCCGGCCGCCGCGTCACACGCCCGACGATCCCGGACCAGAAGCGGCTCTCGGTCCTCGCCTGCGAGCTCGCTGACCGGCCGAGGACGGGGAGTCGCAGCGCGTTCACGCGGTCGCCGAGGAGGCTCAGGATCGCCGGCAGCAGCGTCAGCGCGGCGACGACCGAGACGATGCCGACGAGGATCGCGCCCGCGGCGAGGCTGCGCATGATCGTGCTCTGGACGAGCAGCAAGCCGGTCATCGCGAGCACGAAGGCGCTGCCGCTGAAGAGGACCGCGCGGCTCGCGGTCGCGCCGGTGGCGACGATCGCATCGACCTTCTCGCGCCCCGCCGCGCGCTCCTCGCGGAAGCGCGAGACGACGAACAGCGCGTAATCGATCCCGAGCGCGAGCCCCATCCCGGTGAGCATGTTCACGACGAACAGCGACAGTTCCCACTGCTGCGCCACGAGCGCCGTCAGCCCCAGGCCGACGACGATCGAGACGAGCGCGAGCAGGAGCGGCAGGAACGCGGTCACGAGCGCGCCGAACGCGAGCACGAGGATGATCATCGCCGCGGGCAGCCCGAAGCGGAGCTCCCCCTCCTGGAGGTCGCGCTCGGAGATGAGCCCGAAGTCGTGGTCGAGGGTCGTCTCGCCCGTGACCGTCGCCGTGAAGCCGCCGCCCCCGGCATCCTCGACCGTCGCGATCACGTCCTCGGCGAGCGCGTCGTCGACGAGGCGCAGCGGCACGAGTACGGCGCGGCCGTCCTCGGACGTCTGCGCGGGGAGGACGTTCTCGGCTCCGGCGATGGTGCGCAGCTCGCCGGTGAGGGACGCCAGCCGCTCCTCGAACGCCGGATCGCTCGCCGGCGCGGACTCGGAGCGCAGCACGACGAAGTCGCCGGGCGCCGGCGGCCGGCCCAGCCGCTGCCCCATCAGGTCGTACCCGCGCAGCGACTCCGGGTCGTTGGTGACGTAGCCGTCGGACGTGAGGTTGTCGCCGAGGAAGGCGCCGACGCAGGCCACGGCGACGACGATGGCGGCGACCCAGGCGGCGACGGTGCGCCACGGGTGGCGTGCGGCGATGCGTGCGAGTGACCGCGTCATGGCTCGACCCCCTCGAGCGCGGGACTAGAAGTGAGTGGTCACTCCCTTATCGCACGGGCGTCCGCGAGCGTCAAGTACGGCCAGCCGTACTCCTGTCCGTGGAGCGTCCGAGCGGCCAGATCCACCCCGCGACGTCGGGCATGTCCTCCCCGGCCTCGCGCGTGTACGCGCGCGCCCGCAGGCGCCGGTCGACCATCTCCTGGCGCAGGTGCGCGGCCCGCGACTCGAGCCCCGGCACGCGGTCGATCACATCCATCACCAGGTGGTAGCGGTCGAGGTCGTTGAGCATGACCATGTCGAACGGGGTCGTGGTCGTGCCCTCCTCCTTGTAGCCGCGCACGTGGAGGTTGTCGTGGTTCGCGCGCCGGTAGGTGAGCCGGTGGATGAGCCACGGGTACCCGTGGTAGGCGAACACGATCGGCCGGTCGAGCGTGAACAGGGAGTCGAACTCGCGGTCGGAGATCCCGTGCGGGTGCTCGCTCTCGGGCTGCAGCCGCATCAGGTCGACCACGTTCACGAACCGCACCTTCAGGTCCGGCAGCCGCTCGCGCAGGATCGCCGTCGCCGCGAGCGCCTCGAGCGTCGGGATGTCGCCGCACGACGCGATCACGACGTCCGGCTCGACGCCCTCGTCGTTCGAGGCCCAGTCCCAGATCCCGATCCCGCGCGTGCAGTGGACGATCGCCTCGTCCATCGAGAGGTAGTTCAGCGCCGGCTGCTTCCCCGCCACGATCACGTTCACGTAGTGCCGCGAGCGCAGGCAGTGGTCGGCCACGGAGAGCAGGCAGTTGGCGTCGGGCGGCAGGTAGACGCGGATCACCTCCGCCTTCTTGTTCACGACGTGGTCGATGAAGCCGGGGTCCTGGTGCGAGAAGCCGTTGTGGTCCTGGCGCCAGACGTGGGAGCTGAGCAGGTAGTTGAGCGACGCGACCGGCCGCCGCCACGGGATGTGGCGCGTCACCTTCAGCCACTTCGCGTGCTGGTTGAACATCGAGTCGACGATGTGGATGAAGGCCTCGTAGCAGTTGAAGAGGCCGTGTCGGCCCGTGAGCAGGTAGCCCTCCAGCCACCCCTGGCACTGGTGCTCGGAAAGGACCTCCATCACGCGCCCGTCGACGTCGAGGTTCACGTCGACCGGGAGCACCTCGGCGTTCCACGTCTTCTCCGTCGCCTCGAGCACCGCGCCGAGCCGGTTGGAGGCGGTCTCGTCGGGCCCGAACAGGCGGAAGCGGTCGTGGTTGCGCTCCATCACGTCCCGGAGGTACGCGCCGAGCACCCTGGTCGCCTCGCTGAACGTCGTCGCCGGCGAGGAGACGTCGACGGCGTAGTCGCGGAAGTCCGGCAGCTCCAGCTCGCGCAGGAGCAGGCCGCCGTTCGCGTGCGGGTTCGCGCCCATCCGCCGCTCGCCCTCGGGCGCCAGCGCCGCGAGCTCCGGCACGAGGCGGCCGTCCTCGTCGAACAGCTCCTCCGGCCGGTAGCTCCGCAGCCATTCGTCGAGCAGGCGCAGGTGGTCGGGGTTGTCGCGCGCCTGCGTCATCGGCACCTGGTGCGCGCGCCACGTGTCCTCGACCTGCTCGCCGTCGACCTCGCGCGGGCCGGTCCAGCCCTTCGGCGTGCGGAGGACGAGCATCGGCCAGGCGGGGCGCTCGGTGCGGCCGTCCTCGCGCGCGGCGCGCTGGATCTCGGCGATGCGGTCGAGGGCCTCGTCGAGCGTGCCGGCGAGGTCCTGGTGCACCTGCTCCGGGTCGTCGCCCGCGACGACCCGCGGGTCCCAGCCGTAGCCGCGGAAGAGCGCGAGCAGCTCGTCCTCCGGGATCCGTGCGAGCACGGTCGGGTTCGCGATCTTGTAGCCGTTCAGGTGCAGTACCGGGAGCACGGCGCCGTCGGTGACGGGGTTGAGGAACTTGTTCGAGTGCCAGCTCGTGGCGAGCGGCCCGGTCTCGGCCTCGCCGTCGCCGACGACGCAGAGGACGAGCAGGTCCGGGTTGTCGAACGCGGCCCCGAACGCGTGCGAGAGCGCGTAGCCGAGCTCGCCGCCCTCGTGGATCGAGCCGGGCGTCTCGGGGGCGACGTGGCTCGGGATCCCTCCGGGGAACGAGAACTGCCGGAACAGCCGCCGCAGGCCTTCCTCGTCCTGCGTGATCCCCGGGTAGAGCTCCGAGTAGGTGCCCTCGAGGTAGGTGTTGGCCACGAGGCCCGGGCCGCCGTGGCCGGGGCCGGTGATGTAGATCGCGCTCAGCTCGCGCGCGCGGATGGCGCGGTTGAGGTGGACGTAGAGCAGGTTGAGCCCCGGCGTCGTCCCCCAGTGGCCGAGCAGGCGGGGCTTGATCTGCTCCGGCTTGAGGGGCTCCCGGAGGAGCGGGTTGTCGAGCAGGTAGATCTGGCCCACGGAGAGGTAGTTCGCCGCGCGCCAGTAGGCGTCGAGCAGGCGAAGCTCCTCGTCGGTGAGCGGTGCGCTGGTGGTCGTCTCGGTCGCCATGCGTCGAGCCTAACCGCCCCGGCTCGGCCCTAAGCCACCGCGACGAAGTCGACGCCCTCGCGGCGTCCCTGCGCGGCGGCCGTCTCGCGGATCTCGCGGCGCGCGTCCTCGCCCGCGACCGCGCCGAGCGCGAAGGCGTCGGCGTAGCGGGGAGCGTCGTCGACGGCGACGACGGGCGCGCCGGCGACCTCGTGTCCGATCTTCCGCGGGTCGACGTCCACGAACGCGGCGATGGTCGTCCCACGGCGACGGAGCTCGGACGCGAACGCCTTCCCCACGGGCCCGGCGCCCCAGACGACGGCGTCGCGGCCGCCGCGGAGGAGCGTCGCGCGCAGGTGGTGGACCTTGCAGCGGACGAACGCGCCCTGCGTGTAGCGGGGATCGGCGCGGGAGGCGCGCTCGGGGTGCTCGCGCCAGCGCAGGACGGGCCGGTCGACGTTGCGGAAGCGGCCGCCTCGGGCCCACAGGCGCAGCACGAGGTCGTAGTCCTCGGGCCAGCCGGTGTCGCGGTAGCCGCCGGCCCCCGCGACGGCGTCGGCCCGCGCCAGCAGCGCCGGATGCGGCAGCGGGCACTCGACGAAGACGTCGCGGCGCGCGGCCTCGACGGTGGTGAGGCCGTTCAGCCAGGCCTCGTACCGGCGGGCGCCGTCGCGGACGGCCTCGTCCGGGAAGTAGGAGACGCGCCCACCGACCGCGTCCAGGCGTTCCCCGTCCAGGGTCTCGACCTGCCGCTCGAGGCGGTCGGGCGCGGCGACGTCGTCGCCGTCCATCCGCGCAAGCAGCGGCGCCGTCGCCTCGGCCCGCGCCCGCTCGAGCGCGGCCACGAGCCCCAAGCGCGGCTGCCGCACGACGCGGAGGCGCCGGTCGCGCCGCGCGTGCGCCTCCGCGACCGCCGCGGAGCCGTCGCGCGAGCCGTCGTCGACGACGATCGCCTCCCAGTCCTCCAGCGTCTGTGCGGAGAGCGACTCGAGCGCCTCGGCGAGGAAGGCCGCCTCGTCGCGCACGGGGAGCAGCACCGACACGCGCACCATGCGCGGAGTCATACCGCGCGCGACGTACCGGCTTCGAAAGTGGACAAGTAACAGACTGTTACTTCCGCGGTTTCGACTCGGATCGCCCCGGCTCCACCCGTCAGCCGCGCGGTCACGATTCAGCCGGAAACGGTCGGCTTCCGGGCATGCGTGACGAGGCCGAGGAGGGTCGTTTCCCGGTTGAAAGCGGACAAGTAACAGTCTGTTACTTGTGCCGTTTCGAGGAGGAAAGCGGCCCCTCAGCGAAGGGCGGCGGCGAGACGCTCTCGCCGGGTGCCGGGACGGCGGGTGGCGGCGGCCAGGGATCGCGCCAGGCGGTCGTGCGCCTCGAGCTCCCGCTCGGCCGGCGCGATCAACAGCTCGTCGCCCACGCCCTCGACACGACGGCGCAGAGCACGCCCCGCGGCCCGGCCGCGTCGGCGGGCAGACGCGCCGTTCGCGACCTTGGCGAGGAGCGCGAGCAGGATCCCGGCCGCGGCCCCGCCGAGCAGGAGCGCCGTCGGCACCGGCACGCCCCACACCTCCGGCAGCGGGACGACGTCCTCGATCCGCAGGAAGCCGAGGCCCACGAGTGCGAGCAGCCAGACCGCGCCGGCCGCGAGGACGAGGGCGAGCAGCCACTGGAGCCATCCGGCCGCACGCCACCAGCGGGGAGCCCCCACTCCGAGGTCGGTGCCGGCGACCGCGCGGTCGAGCGCGTCCGGGAGCTCGTCCCGAGAGCCGAGCGCCGCCTCCCGCACGAGACCGGGCCACGGCTCGGGCAGGCCCGCCGCCGTCTCCGCGGCGAGGGCCCGCGCCGCGTTCTCCACCCGCGCGAGCCCTGCCGCCGAGGGCGGCGGCAGGGACGTGCGCACCGCCTCCTGCGGCGCCTCCGGCAGCCGCAGCCGGCGCAGCGGGTCGGGCCGGAGGCGACGGATCCAGCGCACGTACGGC
>DATHTC010000493.1:0-3799 GCA_035463735.1 Gaiellaceae bacterium
CACTCTTCGCGCGACGTCACGCGTAGCGGAGGGCCTCCCCGGGACGGAGACGGGTGGCGCGGCGGATCGGGAGCGCGGTGATGGCGAGGGAGAGGACGACCGCGCCCACGAGCGCGACCGCGATGTTCCAGGGCGGGAAGACGACCGGGAGACGAACGTCGATGACCTCCCAGATGAACCGCACGAGCAGGCGGTCGAGGAGGTAGCCGAGCGGGACGCCGAGCAGCCAGCCGCCGAGCGCGAGCGCCACCGCCTCCGTCGTGAAGATCCGGCGCACGTCACGGGAACGCGCACCGAGCGAGCGAAGGATCCCGACCTCGCGGGTCCGCTCGAGGACGCTCGTCGTGATCGCGTTCGCGAGCCCGACCATGCTGATCGCGACGATGAGCAGTCCGAGCACGGTGATCGTCGACGTGAGCGAGCTGTTCGCCGCGATCTCGTCGCGCTCGGCGACGTAGGTGATCTCGCTGCCGACCTCGTACCCGAGCGCGGCCAGCCGGTCCTCCACGGCCGCCGCCGTGCGATCGACGACGTCTTGGCGGCTCGAGGTCGTCTCGATCCAGTACGTCGTCGTCCCGCTCGGGCGCTCGAGAAGCGCCCGCAGCGTCGTCAGCGGAACGAAGAGGACGGTCCCGTCCTCCTGCTGGTTGTCCGCGATCCCCGTGATCCGGAAGCGGGCCGATCCCGCCGCCGTCGCCAGCGTCACGTGCTCGCCGACCTCGGCACCGGCGGCGTCGGCGAGGTTTCGCTCGATCACGGCAACCGGCTCGCGCGCCCGCTCCTCCTCGGCGCCGAACCACCGGCCCTCTGCGATCCGGTAGCGAAAGAGCGGCTCCCTCGGGACGCCCCAGACGAAGGCGTCGTGGCCGGAAAGCTCGACCTCGTTGACGAGCGCGGGCTGCACCGAGGCCACTCCCGGCGTGTCGCGGATCGTGCGGTCGGCCTCCGCGTCGAAGGGCTTGCTCCCGCTCGTCCAGACCCTCACGTCCTCGAGGTGGTCGGCCCAGGAGGCTCGGGACGCGTCGGTCGCGGCCGCCGCGACGCCGAGGAACGCGAGCAGGTTGCCGACGGCGAGCGCGACCATCGTCACGGTCGCCAGGCTCCGCCGCGTGCGCTGGCCGAGATTGCGGAGGCCGATCTGCATCGTCCGCGGGAGGAACGCGAGGCTCCGCAGCAAGCGGTCGCCGCCGGCCTGACTGCCGCTCGCCGAGCCGCTCGCCTCGAGCGCCTCGCGCAGGTCGGTGCCGACGCCGCGTCGGATCGCGGGGAGGGCGGCGAGCGGCGGGGCGACGAGCCCCACGAGCACGCTGACGAGCAGCACCGCCGGGTCGACGCCGAAGCCGACGTCGACCGCCCAGAACGTCCGGGCGAAGTAGGCGGCGAGCAGGTTCGACAGCACGATCCCGACGACGACGCCGACTGCCGCTCCGAGCGCGCCGAGCAGAAGCGCGGTGCGCAGGTACACGAGCGCGACCTGGCGGCGGCGCGCACCGACGGCCCGCATGATCCCGATCTCGCGCGTCTGCTCGCCGACGAGCGTCGTCATCGTGTTCGAGATCAGCACGAGGGCGGACAGGAGCGCGAAGGCCGTGATCACGCCGAGCAGCTGCGCGAACCGCTCGGTCTCACCCTTTCCCGGCCACTCCCCCGGCGGCCGGACCTCCGGAAGGTTCGCGAAGCCGGCAAATCCCGGCGCCTCCCGCAGGGACGCGCGCACGCGCCCGATCGTCTGCCCGGCCGCGGCCGAGCCGGGGTCTCGCAGCCGGAAGGCGAGCGTCCCGTATCCCGGCTCGCCGCTCAGCCGCGCCACGGTCTCAGCCGTGGCGTAGAAGACGATCACGTTCTCGTCCTGCACCTGCTCGCCCCCGGGAAGGCTGCGGCCCCGGCCGCTGATCCGGAAGCTCTCACCGGCCGCTCCGCCGCCGGCGGCAGCGACCGTTCGCACCGAGTCCCCCGCGCTGCCGTCGTGGAGACCGACGTTCGCGTTCTGGACGTCGGCGAGCAGCTCGCCCGCCCGCGGCAGCGACCCGGACTCCACGCGGACGACGTCGACGCCCTGGTCTGCGAAGTCGCGCACGCCGATGACGCGTGCGGCGGCGCGTCGCTCGCCGACCAGGACGCGGATGTCGACGCTGTTCCTCGCCTCCACGGCGGCGACGTTCGGGATGCGGGCGAGCTCGTCGAGTTGCTCGTCTCCGAGCGGCACCGGCCGCATCGTCACCGTCACGTCCGCGAGCCGGCCGCTACGCACCTCCTCCTGCATCGCCCGGTCGATCAGGGGCGGGATCGCGAAGAACGAGAAGCTCGCCACCGCGAGTGCCAGCGTCGCGACGGTGAAGATCGTGCGAGCGCGCCGGCGCGAGAGGTCGTTGATCGACTTACGGAGCGACGCCGAGAGCACGCGCGGCCTCAGCCGCCGACGACGCGGCCGTCGCGGATGTCGACGACGCGCTGTGCGCGAGCGGCGAGCTCCCGGTCGTGGGTCACGAAGACGACCGTCTTGCCCTCGCCGTTCAGCCGCTGCAGCAGCTCGAACATCTCCGCCGCCGTCGCCGTGTCGAGGTTCCCGGTCGGCTCGTCGCCGACGACCAGCTGCGGGTCGGTCGCGAGCGCGCGTGCGATCGCCACGCGCTGCTGCTCCCCGCCCGAGAGCTCCGCCGGCAGGTGATCGGCCTTGTCCGCGAGGCCGACGAGCCCGAGGTGGACGCGCGCGCGGTCGTAGCGCTCCCGCTTGGGGACGCTGCGGGCGAAGTCGAGCGGCAGCACCGCGTTGTGCAGCGCCGACAGGGTCGGCAGCAGCTGGAAGAACTGGAACACGATCCCGACGTTCGCGCCGCGCCAGACCGCCAGCTCCTCCTCGCTCATCTCGTCGAGGCGCTGCCCGTCGACGGTGACCGCCCCCGCGGTCGGCCGGTCGATGCCCGTGATCAGGTTCAGGATCGTCGACTTCCCGCTCCCGGACGGCCCCACGATCGCGACCATCTCGCCGGCCGCGACGGTGAGATCGACGCCGCGGAGCGCGCGGTAGTCGACCCGCCCCATCGAGTAGACCTTCTCGACGCCGTCGAGCACGATCAGCGGACGTCCGGCGACCGGCGGCGCTGCAGCACGCGAGCCTGCCGACTCACCGTCCATCGCCGGATTCTGACGCCTCGCTCAGCGCGCGGAGACGGAGGTAGATCACGCCGCTCGCGAACGAGCGCTCGTCCAGGAGCTCGAGCTCGAGCCGGACGCCCTCGGGAAGGGCCCGCTTGCCGCCTCCGATCACGACCGGGACGAGGAACAGGTGCAGCTCGTCGACGAGGCCGGCCGCGAAGGCCGCGGCGCCGAGGCCGGCGCCGCCAACCGCGAGGTCCCGTTCCGCCGACGCCTTCAACCGCCCGACGGCCTCCGGATCGAACCGTCGCTCGATCCGTGTCCTCGCCGTCGTCACCGACTGGAGCGTCGTCGAGTAGACGATCTTCTCGGCCGCCTTCCAGAGCTCGGCGAAGTCGCGCATGGCCGGCGGTTGCCCGGTGAGCGGCAGGGTCTCCCACACCGCCATCGTCTCGTACATCCGGCGCCCGAACAGGTACGTCCCGACCGGCCGCTCCAGGTCGTTGACGAAGGCGTGCACCTCCTCGTCCGGCTCGGCCCAGTCGAACCGTCCGTTCGCGTCCTCGAGGTAGCCGTCGAGCGACGTGATCGCCGAGTAGATCAGCTTCGCCATTCCGCGCAGAGGGAATGATCCCTCACGACGCACGCGACGCGGGAGCCGGACCGCCCCTGGGCTCGACGGCGCGTCGACGGCAACGAAGGT
>DATHTC010000494.1:0-6052 GCA_035463735.1 Gaiellaceae bacterium
GTAGTTCCGCAGCAGCGAGTGCGACGTGCACCCGCCCTCGAGCCGGTCGGCGTCCGGGGCGTCCGTGCCGGTCCCGTTCAGCATGTCGACCGTCTCGCCCCAGATGTCCGAATAGGACTCGTTCAGGGCGCCCGACTGCCACTGGTAGATGAGGTTGTGGGTGTAGTCGGTGTACGCGTGACCCCACTCGTGGGCGACGACGTCGTCCGAGGTGACGCCGTTGCAGTAGTTGGTCGTGATCCCGTTCCAGTTGGCGTTCGGGCAGTTGATCCGCGGGTCGTTGTTGACCGACTGCATCTCCGCCCCGGCGTCGTTGTACGAGTCGAAGCCGAACGCGTTGAAGAAGTGGTAGTACGAGTCACCGCTGAAGTCGACGATGTTCTGCTGGTCCTGGTTGAGGGCGCCCGGAAACGCGTCCCCCTCCTGCCAGACCTGGTTGCCCATGTTCTGCTCGAACAGCCGGCGGAACAGCGCGTCGTGGACGAGCGAGTAGCGGTTGACGACCTTGCCGACCAGCGCGTGGACGAACACGACCTCGCGGACGTCGCCGCCGTTCGTGACCTCGACCCTGTAGGCGAGCTGGTCGATACCAGAGACACCGCGGATCAGGCCGGTGCGGTAGACGAGGAGCTCGGTCGACACGGCGCGGAGGTCGCCGGCCGTCCCGAAGGCCGGGAGCCCGCCGTCCTCGCGTCGCAGCGGCTCCGAGGCGACGAGCTCGATCGCCCGCGCGGCTGCCTCGCCGCTGCTGAGCTCCGGGGCCGTCGCGAGGTCGCCGACCGGCACCACGATCCCGTTCACGGCCGTGAGATCGCCCTGCGCGTCGACGTGCGCCTTGACGCTTGCGCCGAAGACCGGCAGCCCCTTGTAGACCTGCTGGAACGTGACGTGGGTGGATCCCTGGCCGTCGATCGCCGTGCCGACGCGGCGGAGCTCCGACCCCGCCTGCAGGCCGAGGATGCTGCCGAACTCGGCGACGAAGGCGTTCGCCTTCGCGGCGGGGCTGCCGCTGCTCTTCGGCAGCAGGTCGCCCCCCCGTCCCGCGCGGACGAACCCGATGAAGCCGGTGCTCTTCTTCTCCGTGAGCGTGACCGATCCGCGGGCCTGCTCCTTCAGCTTCTGGATCACGCCCGGATCGGGCCGGCTCGCCCGCTCCGGCGCGCCCGGCGCCGCACTCCCTCCGCCCGCCACCGCGAGCGCGACGAGCGCGGCGGCGACGAGCACGTGGCGTGCACGTGTCATGCCTCTCTCCTCTCGAGACGCGTCGAAGGAGTGGCTCCGCCCCCCGAGACGACGTATGCGCACAGCATCAACGCCAGGGCCTCTCCCTCCCTGTTCTGCCGCGAGCTACAGCCGCAGGCGTCCGGTTATCGCACAGCCCGCGAGCGCGGTCAATGTCTGCGCCCCGTCGCCCAGAAGGGCGGCGAACGATCGGGAGCCTGCGGCGCAGCGGCCGGTCGCGGCGCAGCGTAAGCACGCGCCCGGTGCGATAGTCCTCGTCGGTGGCGACGCGCGTCCCGGGGCAGCTGCAGGCGATCCAGACGTACAACGACGCCTGGCGCGGCTGGCCCGTGCTCCCGTTGACGCGGCAGCACCCGATCCGGGGCTCGTTCCTCGATCCGCGGCCCGACCCGAGGCGCGGCGCCGTCTACCACACCGGCGTCGACGTCGCCGTCCGCGACGACCGTCCGGAGCGCGGCGCGCCGCGCGGCCGGACGCACCGCGTCTACGCCGTCGAGGGTGGTCGCGTCCACCACGCCTCTGCCCCGGGGTTCGCCGGCCTCGCCCGGATCGGCCACTTCGGCTACGGCCACATCGACCCGATCGTCCAGACCGGCCAGGAGGTCCGCGCCGGGCAGCACATCGGCTGGACGGTCCACGGGTACTGGCACGTCCACCTCAGCGAGTTCCTGTTCGTTCCCGGCGCCGAGCCGATCCCGATCAACCCGCTGCGCCGCGGCGGGAAGCTCCACCCCTACGTCGACCGCGCCCCGCCGGCGATCAAGGAGATCCGGTACGTGACGCCGGCGACGCCCAGGTGGCGCCGCCGCCGCGGTACGACCGTGGCACTGCTGCCGCAGGCGGGCCGCCGGCTCAACAAGGCGGCGCTCACGGGAAAGGTCGACGTCCGCGTCCGCGTCAACGACCCGCAGACGTTCATCGGCTGGTTCCGCGAGCTCCCGCACCTCGCCGCTCCGCACCATCCGTTCCGGCTGTCGGTGACGATCGTCAGCCTCAGGACGGGGCGGGTCGTGCTCCGGCGCGAGGCCTTCCGCGCCGAGCAGATGCTCGAGCAGCCCGCGGGGCAGCACTTCGCCCCGGGCACGGAGCAGAACCTCCCCGCGAACGGCTGCATGCTCTTCCACCGGACGGTCCCGTGCGACGGCGACTACTGGTTCCGGCTCTTCCCGCGCCCGTACTGGGACACGACGCGCCACCCGGACGGGCGCTACCGACTGCGCTTCCGCGCGTGGGACGTCGCCGGCAACCTCAGCAAGGCCGACAGCGTCGTCACGCTCCGGAACCGGCAGGTCTAGCGACGGTCGAGCCCGAGCCAGCGGACGGCGCCCGGCAGCTGGAGGTCGCGGTAGCTCTCCGCCGTGTGGCTCCAGGAGCCCGTCACCTTCTCGAGCGTGCCGCGCGGCCCGATCCGGCGGAGGGAGTGGTAGAAGGCCTCGGACTGGAAGCGCTGCGCGACGACGATCTCGTCGGCATCGCTCCACCAGAGCTGCAGCGGGACGCCCGAGGCGGCGATCTGCGGCGACCAGTGGGACGGGCTGCGGAGGACGTAGCCGGTCGGGTTGGTCCGCGGCGTGCCGCCGACCTCGATCCGCGCGAGCGCCTGCAGCGTCCGCGTGCGCGGGATCAGGCCGAAGTCGCTGTAGCGGCGGTAGAAGTTCGTCACCGAGTCGAACGCGACGGCGCCCGCGAGCAGCCGCGGGTAGCGGCCGAGCAGGAGCAGCGTCTCGTGCCCGCCCATGCTCCCGCCGACGGCGTACACCTTGCGCGCGTCGATCCGGAGCCACGGGAGCGTCGCGTGCGCGATCGACGGCATCCGCGCGAGGTCGGCGATCTGTCCGCGCCAGCCCCACGAATGCAGTGGGAGGCGGCGGCCCATGCCGCCCGGGCAAATGACGGCGAACCCTCCGGCCGCCGGCAGCTCCCGCCACAGGCGGGCGTTCGTGGCCGCCTCGACGCCGCGACCGTGCGGCGAGATCACGAGCGGCAGGCGCGGCGTGGGGCGGCC
Source organism: Gaiellaceae bacterium (assembly GCA_035463735.1). Lineage (GTDB taxonomy): Bacteria > Actinomycetota > Thermoleophilia > Gaiellales > Gaiellaceae > DATHTC01. Next base: position 3,248 of record DATHTC010000494.1, read on the forward strand.
GGGGCCGTACTCGGCCGGGACGATCACCACGGCCGGTCGCGGCAGCCGGTTGTGGGCGCGGTAGCGGACGCGCCAGTGACGGACGCCGTCGCTCACGGCCCGATTCTCCACCCTCGAGCCGGGCAGGTCGGCGGCGGCGCCGGCACCCGCGACGCTGCGGCGTGAGAGGTCAGGGGAGCAAGGCGCGGCGGACGGCGCGCCGCCAGCCCTCGCGTGCCTCGTCGAGCACAGCCGGATCGCCCCGCGGCTCGTAGACGGCTCCGGGCGCCAGGAGCTCGCGCACAGACGGCTCTCCCGGCCAGAGGCCGAGCGCGAGGCCCGCGAGCGCCGCTGCGCCGAGCGCCGTCGTCTCCCGCTCGGCCGCGACCTCGACGCGGCAGCCGAGCACGTCGGCCTGGAGCTGCATCAGGAACGCGTTCGCGCTGCCGCCGCCGTCGGCGCGCATCACTCGAACGCCGCCCGGGATCGTGTCGACCACGTCCGCCACCTGGAACGCGATCGCCTCCAGCGCGGCGCGCACGAGGTGCGCCCGTGTCGTCCCGCGCGTGATCCCCGTGATCAGGCCTCGCGCGCTCGGATCCCACCAGGGCGAGCCGAGCCCCGCGAGCGCGGGCACGAAGGAGACGCCGTCCGTGGACGCGACCGCGCGCGCGAGCGCCTCCGTCTCGGCCGCAGAGTCGACGATCCCGAGACCGTCGCGCAGCCACTGGATCGCGGCGCCGCTGACCAGGATCGCCCCCTCGAGCGCGTAGCCGTGCGGAGCCGCCGCGGTCTCGAGCAGTCCCTCGGGAGCGCCCCCACGGGTCTCGCCCGCGTGGACGAGCACGAAGCTGCCGGTGCCGTAGGTCGTCTTCGCCTCGCCGCGCTCGAAGCAGCCGTGGCCGGCGAGCGAGGCCTGCTGGTCGCCGGCGATGCCTGCGATCGGGAGCGTGACGCCGAGGAGCTCGCCCTCCCCGACGACCTCCGACGACGCCACGAGGCGCGGCAGGAGCACAGGCTCGACGCCGAAGAGCGCGAGCAGCTCCTCGTTCCAGTCGAGCGTGTCGAGGTCGAGCAGCATCGTCCGCGACGCGTTGGTGACGTCCGTGGCGTGGACGCGGCCGGCCGTCAGCTTCCACATGAGCCACGCGTCGACCGTCCCGAAGGCGAGCTCCGAGGGCTGCGCGTCCGTCCGCGCGAGCAGCCACTCGAGCTTCGTGGCGGAGAAGTAGGGATCCGGGACGAGCCCGGTACGCGAGCGGACGAGCTCGGCCGGGAGGGCGCGGCAGCGATCCGCGGTCCGCCGGTCCTGCCACACGATCGCGGGCGCGACGGGCCTCCCGGTCGCGCGCTCCCAGAGGACCGTGGTCTCGCGCTGGTTCGTGATCGCGATCCCGCGCAGGTCGGCCGCGCGCACGCCGGCATCGCGGACCGCCGCCTCCGCCGCGCCCTGGACGGTCGCCCAGATCTCCTCCGGGTCATGCTCGACCCAGCCCGGCCGCGGGAAGTGCTGCGCGAGCTCGCAGTACCCGCGCCCACGCGCGCGCAGCTCGTCGTCGACGACGAGGCACGTCGTGCCGGTCGTGCCCTGGTCGACCGCGAGGATCGTCAGGGCTGCTTGCCCGCTCTGCGGAAGACCTCCTCGACGAGGTCCCGCGCGGGGTCGGCACACGCCGCAGCGGCCCTCGCTGAATCGCTCGTGGCGATCAGGTGCGTGGTCCACTGCCGGCTCACGCCGAGCGCCTGGGCCATCCGCGTGACGGGGACTCCCGCCGCCTTCCCGCGCTCGAGCAGCTCGCTCACCTGGGCCCGCCACTGCCGCTGGCGGGCCGCCGCCCGCTCGACCTCGTCACGCTGCGCCGCGGCAGCCTCCACGAGCCCGGCCAGCACAGCGCTCTGCTCGTCGGCGAGCACCTTGCGCGCGCGCTCGACGTCGTCCACGGCAACCTCCGTTGACGGAGTGGAAACCGGAGCTTACACCAGCGGGCGACGAGCGAAAGCCGTCAGCTCGTGGGGTGGGCGGACCCGTTGTCGACGGAGACGTCGCGGTAGCGGGCGTCGAACAGGCAGTAGAGCCCGTAGCAGATCAGCCCGGCTGCCGTCACCCCGAGCAGGAACGGGCCGTAGCTCGCCTCGGCGAGCTTCTGCAGCGCGCCGTCGAGGCCGATCGCCTCCTCGGGGTCGTACTCGAGCGCGGCCTTGCCGAGGAAGATCCCGATCAGCGTGAACACGACGCCGCGGGCCAGGTGCCCGACCACGCCCGCACGGCTCCCCCACCGCCGCTCGGCCCTGCTCATCGCGCCGACGCGCCACTTGTCCTCGAACTTCCTCGTTAGAGCGCGGTACCCGTTCCACACACCCGCGCCGATGATCGCGAGCGCGGCGAGCCCGACGAGCCACCGGCCAGCAGGCCAGTCGAACACGCCCGCAGTGGTGCTCTGCGCCTCCTCGTTCTGCGAGCCGCCGCCGCCGGAACCCGCGAGCAGGAGGACCGTGCTGTACGTCAGGCCCGCGTAGATCAGTCCGCGGCCGGCGTACCCCGCACGCTTGCCCCAGGTCTTGCCCTGCTCCTTCGCCTCGTCGTCGTCGGCCCGCTCGGCGAACGCCTGCACGAACCGCCACAGCGCATACGCGGCGAACCCGAGCGCGAGCACGGCGAGCAGGACCTTCCCGAGCCCATTCTGCGCGACCGTCTCGAGCGCGCCCTCGCGACTCGTCGCCTTGCCGCCCTCGCCGAGCGCGAGCTGGATCGCGAGCGCGCCGACGATCCCGTACGAGATCCCCTTCGCGACGAGGCCGCCGCGGGCGACCCACGCGTACCAGCCG
>DATHTC010000495.1:0-1591 GCA_035463735.1 Gaiellaceae bacterium
GGCCGGCATCGCCTCGCTGACCGACCGGGCGCTGCCGCACCTGTTCCCGAGCGCCGACGCGCGGGCGTTCGCGTCCACGCTCGACCGCGCCGTCCGCGTCGGCCGGCCCCTCCCGCTCGTCGCCGGCGGGCGCGCGACGAGCTTCGCCCCGCTCGCCGCCGTGGCCGGCCGCGGCTACTTCGGCGAGGACGTGGAGCGCCGGGTCGCCGTCGTCCTCACCGACGGCGAGAGCACGGCGGTCGACGTGGCGGGCCTGCGCGCGGAGCTGGCGGAGGCGCCGCCGCTGGAGATCCTGTTCGTGCGGCTCAGCGCGCTCGACGAGCGGGTGTTCCGGCGCGGCGGCTCGGCCGAGGGCTACCGCACCGACCGCCGTGCGGGGGAGGAGCTCGCGCGCCTGGCCGAGGCACTGGGCGCCGAGGTGACGAGCGAGGCCGAGCCGGCTCGCGCGGAGTCGCTCCTGCGCCGCGCCGTCGGGCGCGGCCCGACGCGCGCGGTCCGGGAGCGCCGGAGCACGACCGCGCTGGCGCCGTTCGTGCTCGCCGCCGCCCTCGCGCCGCTGGGCCTCCTCGTCGCCGCGAGGAACCGTGCGTAGGATCGGGCACATGCCGACGCCGCGGCTGCTGCTCGCGCTCGTGCTCGTGCTCGGACCGGTCGCGGCGGCCGCGTCCGCGTGCGGCGGCGGCGAGGACGACGCTCGCGGAGGCGGAGGCCCGGCTGCCGGGTCGCTGCGCGTGCTCGACCGCATCCCGCTCCCGGAGCGTCCCGGCGGTGTCGCGGTGGGCGAGGGCGCCGTGTGGACGACCGATCCGCTCGCGGGGGAGCTGCTGCGGCTCGATCCGGCGTCGGAGGCGGTCGACGACCGGTTCTCGGTGGCGCGGGCGGCGACGAGCGTCGCCGTGGGGGCCGGATCGGTCTGGGTGGCCGATCCGGTCGCGTCCGTGATCGTGCGCGTCGACCCCTCCTCCGGGGAGGTGGTGGCGCGCGTGCCGGTCGGCACGCCCGGTGACCTCGTGTACGGCTTCGACGCGGTCTGGGTCGTCCAGGGCGGGCCGGGCGCCGTCGTCCGCATCGACCCGCGGACGAACCGCGTCGTCGCGCGGATCCTCCTCGGCGCGCCGGCGTCGCTGTCGGTCGGCCCGACCGGCGTCTGGGTCGTCGACCGCTCCGAGGGAGAGGTCGTCCGGGTCGACCCCGACCGGAACCGCGTCGTCGCGCGGCTCGAGATCGGCGACTTCAGAGGGGCCGCATGGGTGATCGCGGGCGGGCCCGCGGCGTGGGCGGCGGTGTCGTCCCCGGAGCAGTCGGGCCTGGCGCGCATCGACGCGAGGACGAACGACGTTCTCGGCCTCCTCCCGGTCTCGCGGGAGCGGTTCGGGCTCCTGCGGGCGGGCGCTGCCGACGCGCGCTCCGTCTGGATCGTCGCGCAGGTGCACGTCGCGCGCATCGACCCCGGCACGAACCGCATCACCGGCTCGGTGAGGGCGAGCCGCTTCCGCCGGCCCGCTCCGGCCGACCCGCGGTACGCCGACCTCGGCGCGGCCGCCGTCGACGGCGGCTCCCTCTGGGTCGCGGAGCCCTCCACGCCCGCGAT
>DATHTC010000496.1:0-2137 GCA_035463735.1 Gaiellaceae bacterium
TCCCTCCATGGCTGGGGACAGACCCCAGACATGGCCGGTCCGAGGCGTTTCGGCGGATCCCGCTTCCGGGTGACGAGGCGGCGCAGCGTCCTGCCGAGGCTCTTTGCGTGCGGGTCGTGCTGGTCCTCTCGCTGCTCGCCGCTTCTCTCGCGGCGGTCGGCGACGCTCGGGCGAGTGAGCCGCTGCCGGACGTGAACGTCCGCTTCGGGTCGCTGAAGGTGAACGCGAAGGGCGAGGCGCTGCTCACGTACACGCGCGCGAACGGGCTCGTTCGACGTGCGCTCGTGTGGGGAGCCGTCGACGCGCACGCGCCCGACTCGACGCGACCGCAGGTTCGCTTCCGCTACGACATGGCGGGCGGCTGGGGCAAGTACCGCCGCCTCGTGTGGAAGACGTTCCGCAACGTCTGCCGGCCCTACGACGGGCCGCCGCTCGTCCACTTCGTCGCCGGGTGCAAGGCGCGTGACGGCTCCCTCTGGGCCGTGCAGGCGTGGGTGCGCCGGCAGCCGTTGCTCGGCTTCGACCCGTGGCTTCCCGAGCACACGGCCGTCGAGCTCCACCTCTCGCACTGGACCGGCCCGCTCGCGCAGCTCGAGGTCTCCACGAACTGGACGTACGGCGCGGCGTTCCAGGGCGTCTTCGGGCGCCTCACCTACGCCGGCGCGCCCGTGTACGGCTTCGGGACGACCCGCGACGGCAACCCGAGGGACCGCTACGTCCGGAACGTCTACATCGACACCTTCAACTCGGCCTACGGCGCCGGCTGGCGACGCGAGTCGGGCATCGTCACCCACCGCGGCACGGGCACGTTCTGCCACAGCTTCGTCCCCCAGCGCCCGTTCCCCGGCTACCCCAGCGCCGACCTGCGCCCGCCGGCGCCCGGCGAGCGCTACCGCGTGACCGTGATGGGGCCGGGCGTGACGCCGGTCGTCGAGTGGGAGGGCCGCGGGCTCACCCCGGCGGATCGTTCGCGCGACCCCGAGTTCGACGCGATCTTCGACCGCGTCATGGCCGGCGACCGGATCTGCGCCGGCGAGCGCTAGCCCTAGCCGACGCGGAACCCGTTCTCCCCGCGCGGTGGCTCCTCCGCCGCCGTCACCTCGTCCACCTCGGCCCCGCGCGGACCCTCCGCGCAGAACGTCGTCACCCGCTCGACCGCCTCCGGCGGTCCCTCGAGCACGATCTCGACGGAGCCGTCGAAGCGGTTGCGCGCCGATCCGGCGAGGCCCGCGGCCTCCGCGCGACGGGCGACCGCGATCCGGAAGCCGACCCCCTGGACGCGGCCCCGGACGAGCAGGCGACGGCGGATCACGCCGCGATCGTAGAGACTCGCCCCGTGACGGCCGAGGCGCTGGTCGAGGAGCTCGCGGCTGCTCGGATCGGGCGCACGCACAACCAGTACGCCGACTCGGCCCTGCGGCGGGAGCGGCTGCGGCGATACCTGGATGCCCGCGCGAGCGCGCCGGTGCTGCTCGTGGGCGAGGCCGCGGGCTACCGCGGCGCGCGCATCTCGGGGATCCCCTTCACCTCCGAGCGCCAGCTCACGGGCTCGGGGCCCGCGGAGGCGACGGCGACGATCGTTCACCGCGTCCTCGGCGAGCTCGGCATCGCCGACGACGTGCTCCTCTGGAACCTCGTGCCGACGCACCCGGGAACCGCACGTTCGAACCGGCCCCCGACGAGGGACGAGATCGGGTCCGCGCGCCCGTTCCTCGACCGGCTCGCGTACGGCCGGCGGGTGATCCCGGTCGGCCGCCTCGCCCAGCGCGAGCTCGGCGGCCCCTACGTGCGCCACCCGTCCCGCGGCGGCGCGGTCGCGTTCCGGCAGCTGCTCGCGCAGGCGCTCGGCAAGGACGGGTAGCCGCACCGTCCAGGCTCGTTCCACGCTGCTTCAATGGCCCGGTGCCGGGCCTCCCGATCCGCCGCAACACCGCACTGCTGTCCGCGGCGATGGCGCTCAACTCGGCGACGTTCCAGCTCGTCGCGGCGGTCTCGTCGATCACGTTCGTACTCGTCACCGGGATCGAGAGCCTGCTCGGGCTCGGGCCCGCGATCTTCATGCTCTCGACGGCGGCGGGAGCGCTCGTCGCCGGGCGCGCGATGGACCGTCTCGGCCGCGTGCCGGTGATCGCGGCCG
>DATHTC010000497.1:0-2301 GCA_035463735.1 Gaiellaceae bacterium
AGATCTCCGACGAGGACGCGCAGAAGATCCAGACCGTCGGCCAGGCGGTCGACTACGTCAACGCGAACCAGTAAGCCGGGCGACGACAGGCCCGGCGAGCTCGGGCGGCTGATCGAGGAGCTGCCGCCGGAGCGCGCCGAGCCGGTCTTCACCCACTCGTCCTGGGCGCCCGACCGCGCGTCGTCCTACGAGCGCCTCGAGTTCCTCGGCGACAGCGTGCTCGAGCTGGCGGTCGCGCGCGCGCTGTACGAGCGCTACCCGGACTTCAGCGAGGGGCGGCTGGCGAAGGTGCGCTCACACGTCGTCTCGCGCGCGAGCTGCGCCGTCGTCGCACGCGAGCTCGGCCTCGACGACAAGCTGCGCACGATCGCGGCGACGGGGCTGCCCCAGGACGAGCTCGACCGGCTCGCGCGCAACCGGAACGTGCTCGCCGCCGTCCTGGAGGCCGCGCTCGCGGCGCTGTTCCTCGAGCACGGGTTCGAGCGGATCGAGCGCGCTGTCGTGGGCGCGTTCGACCCCCGGATCGAGTACGCGCTCACCACCCACGTCGACCACAAGACGGAGCTCCAGGAGGCGCTCGCGCGCAGCGGCCGCTCGGTCGCCTACACGGTGCTGGAGATCGAGGGGCCGCCGCACGACCGCCGCTTCACGTGCGCCGCCGTGGTCGGCGACGAGGCGGTCGGCCGCGGTGAGGGGCGGTCGAAGAAGGCGGCCGAGCAGGAGGCCGCCCGCGAGGCGCTGATCCGCCTCGGCCTTGCGGGCGACGACGAGGTCGAGGCCGCCTAGCCGCGCGGCATCCCTCACAATCGCGGCATGGCGAGCATCCTGATCAACCTCACGCACGGCCCGGAGCACCCGACCCGGGCGGCCCTGGGCTTCCTCGTCGCCCGCGCGGCGGCGGACGATGGGCACGCCGTGTCGCTGTTCCTCGCGGGCGACGCGGTGCAGCTCCTGCGCGAGCCCGTCCTCGACGCCCTCGTCGGGCTCGGCACGGGCAGCCTCCGGGAATCGTACGACGCGCTCCGTGCCGCAGGAGCCCGCTTCTACGTCTCCGCGATGTCGAGCAAGGCACGCGGGTTCGAGCCGGACGGGATCGCCGAGCCCGCGCCTCCCGGCAAGCTCGTCGCGCTCGCGCTCGAGGCGGACCGCGTGCTCACCTACTGACGGCTGGCCGGCGGCCTCGGCCCCGCCCTCGCCATCCGCAGCCGGCGCTAGCCTGCCGCGCGGGTGCACCTCACCGCGATCAAGCTGCGCGGCTTCAAGTCGTTCCCCGACCAGCTCGAGCTGCGCCTCGAGCCGGGCGTGGGCGTCGTCGTCGGCCCGAACGGCTCGGGCAAGTCGAACGTCGCCGACGCGATCGTGTGGGCCGCCGGCTCGCTGTCCCCGCACGAGCTGCGCGCGGAGAAGCCGGACGACGTCCTGTTCGCCGGCTCCTCGACGCGCCCGCCGTCGGATCACGCGCAGGTCGAGCTCCTGTTCGACAACAGCGACGGCACGGGACCGGTCGAGTTCTCGGAGCTCGCGATCACGCGCCGCCTCCACCGCGGCGGCGAGGGCCAGTACCTCGTCAACGGCGCCACCGTCCGGCGGCTCGACCTCGTCGAGCTCCTGGCCGACCTCGGCCTCGGCGGCTCGATGCACTCGATCATCGGCCAGGGAAAGGTGGAGGAGATCCTCGGCGCGAGCCCGGCGCGGCGGCGCGAGCTCGTGGAGGAGGCGGCGGGACTGGGACGGTTCAAGCGGCGCCGCCACCGGGCGGAGCTGAAGCTCGCGCGCGTCGCCGTGCAGGTGGAGCGCGCCCGCGACGTGGAGGAGGAGGTGCGGAAGCGGCTGCGCCCGCTCGCGCTCCAGGCGACGGCGGCGGAGCGGGCGGAGAAGCTGGCCGGCGAGATCGCCCGTCTCCGCGCGCGGATCGCCGCGCTCGACCTCGCGGGGTGCGAGGAGCGGCTCGCGGAGGCGCAGGAGCGGCGGTCGGCGGCGGTCGCAGCGCGGCGGCGCACGGAGCAGCGACTCGAGTCCGTCCTCGCCGACCGGGCGCAGGCCGAGGAGGAGCTCGCCGACGCCGCGGGCGGGCGTGAGGCAGCGACGTCGGCCCTGTACCGGCTGCGGAGCGCCGGCGAGCGCGTCGGCATGCGCCGCGAGTCCGCGGAGGCGCTCGTGCAGGGCCTGCGTGCCGAGCTCGGCGAGGCCGAGGCCGACGGCGGGCCGTCGCCGGAGCTCGTGCGGCTGGAGCGGGAGGCCGCCGAGGCCGCCGGTGCAGCGGCCGCGGCGGCGGTCGAGCGGGAGCGCGCGGTCAGCGAG